>CAZKDQ010000005.1:50587-53077 GCA_964551345.1 uncultured Rhodothermales bacterium | reverse complement strand
GTGCGCGAGACACCATCCGCAATATGATTGTACGCACCGGTAAACAGCGCCACGCGAAAGGGCGTGCGGCGGTTCAGCACGTGCGGCTCCAATCCCGGCATCGAAAGTTCACCCACAGGCACGCGGCCCGATCGTCAAAATCGTTGGGAAAGAGTGCGTGAGGAGCATAAATCCGCCTCATCACATCTCAACGGCTTAGCCGCATCGAGCGCCCGCAGGGTAACAACGAAGATCCCGTTAACCGAGACGTCGGTTCGTGGGGCGGAAAGGAGTTGCCTCACGTCACTTCAAGATGTGCTTCAGGAAGCGCCCGGTGTGAGAATCTTCCACCATCGCCACCTCTTCCGGTGTGCCTTCCGCCACGACAAATCCACCGCGCACACCACCCTCCGGACCAAGATCGATCAGATGATCCGCACTCTTGATGACGTCCAGGTTATGCTCGACCACGACCACTGTATTTCCCTCATCCACAAGCGAATTCAACGATTGGAGCAGCTTCCGGATATCATCGAAGTGAAGGCCGGTCGTAGGCTCATCGAGGATGTAGAGCACGTGCTCGTTCGAGCGCTTGTTGAGATGTGAGGCGAGCTTGATTCGCTGCGCTTCACCACCCGAAAGGGTGTTCGACGGCTGGCCGAGCTTCAGATATCCCAGCCCGATTTCCTTTAGAACACTGATGCGGTTGATGACCGCCGCCTGATCCTCGAAAAAATCCACCGCTTCGTCGATGGTCATGTTCAACACATCATCGATGTTCTTTCCGTTGTAGTGGATGTCGAGAACGTCCTGCTTGTAGCGCTTGCCCTTGCAGGCCTCGCACTCGAGGAAGAGATCGGCGAGGAACTGCATCTCGACCTTGACCACGCCTTCGCCTTTGCATGCTTCGCAGCGTCCGCCGGGCACATTGAAGGAGAAATAACCGGGCGTGAAGCCCCGCACGCGCGCCTGATAGGTGGAAGCGAAGAGTTCGCGTATGCCGTCGAACGCGTTCGTGTACGTGGCCGGGTTCGATCTGGGCGTCTTGCCAATCGGCGACTGGTCCATGATCTCGACGCGCGAGATCGCGACGTGGCCGGTGATGGCATCATGCGCTCCGACCTTGACATCCGACGAAATACCCATGAGGCGCTGAAGCCCGGCCGATAGCGTCTCGTGTACGAGCGTGGATTTGCCGGACCCGCTCACGCCGGTAACGCACGTGATCAGGCCCAGCGGGAAATCCACATTGATGCGCTTCAGGTTGTGCTGACGCGCGTTCCGCACGCAAATCACGCGCTCGGGATCGACTGCGCGACGCTGCTGCGGCACAGGGATCGACTTGCGCCCACTGAGATATGCGCCCGTGAGCGAGGCATCATGTTCGAGAATCTCGTCGAAACTGCCTTGTGCGATGACTTCGCCGCCGTACATCCCCGAGCCCGGGCCGACGTCAACGATCTGATCCGCGCGGCGCATCATCGATTCCTCATGCTCAACTACGAGCACTGAGTTTCCGATGTCGCGAAGGTGCTCGAGGATCGAAATGAGCCGGTCGGTATCGCGCGGGTGAAGGCCGATCGACGGCTCATCCAGGACGTAGAGCGAGCCAACGAGCGCCGATCCGAGCGACGTCGCCAGGTTGATGCGCTGGCTCTCACCCCCCGATAGCGTCTGCGCGAGACGGTCGAGCGAGAGGTAATCCAGCCCTACTTCCACCAGGTAACGCAGCCGCTTCCGCACCTCTTCGATTACACGGCCGGCCACCTGCATTTCGTATTCGCTTGGCGTCAGCTCGTCGAAGTACGCCTGCGCATCACGCGTCGTCATCTCGCAGACTTCGCCGATGTTGAGCAAATCGACATCACCACGACCGCCGATGCGAACGTTCAGCGCCTCTGGACGCAGTCGGAAGCCGTTACAATCCGGGCAGCGACGGTATCCTCGAAAGCGCGCATGGTAGATGCGGTAGTGCATCTTGTAGGCGCGCTTCTGAAGGAAGCTGAAAAACCCTTCGATGCCGATATACTCGCCTTCACCCTGCCAGATCAGACGTTTGACGTCGTCGGGGAGCGCGGCATACGGAGCGTCGATGTCCATCCGGCGGTCGGCGGCGAGCTTGATGAGCTTGCGGAAATGCTCGCTCCACTGCTCCGTCCGAAACGGCGCGATGGCGCCCTGACGAATCGAAAGATCGGGATTGGGGATGATCAGGTCCTCGTCCAGCCCCGCCACACGGCCGAATCCCTGACATGTCGGGCAGGCACCGGTGGGGCTGTTGAAGGAGAAAAGGTTGGGCGTCGGCTCTTCGAAGCGCATGCCGTCGCGCTCGAAAAACTCGCTGTACCGGTTGAGGTCGCCGCGCTGAATCTTGATCACGCATTGCCCGCCGGATTCACGCATCGCCTGTTCAGCCGAGTCCGCGATACGCGAGAGCGTCGCCTCGTCGTCTTTCCTGACGGCCAGTCGGTCGACGAGCACGAGGAGGCGCTTCTGCGCGAAGCTGTTCGC
>CAZKDQ010000005.1:47661-50487 GCA_964551345.1 uncultured Rhodothermales bacterium | reverse complement strand
ATGCGCGCAAAGAGCAGGCGCAGGTGGTCGTAGATTTCGGTTTGCGTCGCAACCGTCGACCGTGGGTTCTTCGAGATCGTCTTCTGCTCGATGGCGATCGCCGGGGCGAGACCTGTGATCAGATCGACGTCCGGCTTGTCCATCCGCTCGAGAAACTGCCGTGCGTAGGAGCTCAGGCTCTCGACGTACCGGCGCTGGCCTTCCGCATAAATCGTATCGAAGGCGAGCGAAGACTTCCCAGAACCCGACGGCCCGGTAAACACGATCAGCCGGTTCCGAGGCAGCTCGATGTCGATGCCTTTAAGGTTATGCTGCCGCGCCCCGCGAATGACAATGTGTTTGCGGGCACGCTCGCGCGCATCCGCGGAGGCATTGGCAACGACGGCAGTCGAACGATCGGCCATGAAGGAAGCGCATATCGAATTGGACGAACGGATGCCAAACGCGACCCGGCTCCGGAAGATGCGCCGCGGCGTCTGAAAAAGGCGTTGAGAGGGCGCCTACTCTACTGCAAACAGGAGCCGTCGCAGCTCTCTGCTAGCCACGTTCATGCGGATCGAATTTTTCCGGCGGTGCGGCCTCCGATGTAATAAACCCGTGTTGCGGGCACTTTTCGGCGTTTTTCCCCTTCACGACGAAAGACTTCTGACGAACCATCACCGCATGGAGGAACGCAAGTGGCAGACATTAACATCGAACGGAGCTCGAGGAACATCTGGCCCTGGCTGATCGGCCTCGTGGCACTGGTGCTCATCGGCGCCGTCGTGCTCTACTTCGTAACGAGCAACAACGGCGTGCGGGATCTGAACGAGCCACTGCAGCAGGAGCAGTTTGAGGAAGCACCCGATCCGGCTCCGGCGCAGCCGATGAATGGAACATCCAACGACGCTTGAATCATGGGAGACGTATATCAGGATAACCTCGTCACGCTCAAGGAACTGAAGAAGTTCAAGGTGGCCGAGGGTGATGCAGACGTGCGCGGATGGCGCCTCGTCTCATCAGACGGTGTGAAGGTGGGAAAGGTGAGCGAGCTAATCGTTGACCGCGATGCGATGAAGGTGCGCTACCTGGACGTCCACCTCAATCGCGATCTTTTTGACCGGGATGTGGACCGCCACGTGCTCGTACCGGTCGGGATGGCTCGTGTGAAGACAGATATGGAACGCGTGGCCCTTGACGGCACGACTGTTTCGGAGCTGCTTCGCCTGCCGCCTTACGCGCCCGGCCCGATCACGCGTGAGTATGAGAACTCGGTGCGGAGTTCGCTCAGCATGACGGAATCGGGCTCCGATCGGACGCTGGCCGACGAAGCGTTCTATGATCACGATCACTTCGACGCCAACAGATTTTACGATCGTCCTTCCGACTCGTCAACGGTAGAGAGGCGATAGGCACAGCCGCTTTGGAGGCGGAACCGCCGTCTGGAGGTCCGGTTGCAGCGTCTCCGGCCATGATTGCCGGAGATTTGCACCGCTCCACGGCAGCATATGACGTTTCTGAATCCGCTCGCACTCTTTGCGCTTGCGGCTGCGGCCATCCCCCTCATCGTCCACCTGTTCAACTTCAGGCGCCCGCGGCGCGTGGAGTTCTCGTCGCTCGTATTTCTGCGCGAGCTCGAACGGTCGACGATGCAACGGGTGCGCATCCGGCAGTGGCTGCTGCTGCTTTTGCGGACGCTTGCCATCGCATGCCTCGCGCTCGCCTTCGCCCGGCCCACGCTCACCGGTAGAATCGCCGGCGCGCTCGGGGATGCGACATCGGGGCCGATCGCGATCGTCATCGACAACTCGCTCTCGATGGAAACGATCGAGCGCAGCGGCGAGCGGTTCCGAACCGCGCGTGATGCCGCGATGCGGATCATCGACGACGCCGGCGATGAAGTGATCGTCGTCACAACATCGGACGGTGCGGTCTCACAGCAGCCGATGCGTGGTGCGACGGCGACCGAAGCCGTTTCAGGTCTGGAATTGCGTCCCTATGCGATACCGATCGGTGACGCAATTGCCGAAGCGGGAAGAATGCTCGGTGAGACGGCTACGGGAACGGGCGAGATATTTCTGGTCTCGGACCTGCAGCGCACATCGATGTCGGACCTTGCAGCGGTTGAGCTTCCGCCGGATGCTTCGATGACGGTCGTCCCGGTCGGGCGGCGGATTCCTGCGAACGTGGCCGTCACCGCGATAGATGTCTCCGGACGCGTCCTCGATGTAGATCAACCTGCGCGCGTCCAGGCGACGATTTTTAACTACGCAACGGCTGAAGCCGGCGATGTGCTCGTCTCATTATATATGGGGGATGAACGCGTTGCGCAGGCAATGACATCGGTCCCGGCAGAGGGGTCGGTGGAGGTCCCGCTCAACTTCACGCCGCGGGAGCGGGGATGGCACGAAGGGCGCGTCGTGATCGAGGATGAAACGTTCACGCCCGATAACACGCGCTATTTCTCACTATACCTTCCGGAGCGGCGTCGCGTGCTCATCGTTCGCGGCAACGAGCAGAGCGCTCGCAACCTTGTGCTGGCGCTTTCGCCCGAGGTGTCGGATCAGCGTATCGTGTTCGAACAGGACGTCGTGGCCTCGTCGGCACTATCCGCTCAGTCGCTTGGTGCCTACGATGCCGTGGTTCTCGCCGGCGTGCCGGAGTTCAGCAGTGGCGAGGTCGGCCTGATCGTCAATTATGTTGAGGATGGAGGCGGACTTCTGCTCTACCCTGGTCGAGGAGCCGACATCACATCCTACAACAACCTCCTCGCGCGTCTGGATGGAGGCACAATCGGTGATATCGTCGGATCTCCGGGCAGCGAGACTGCCATAGCTGAAATCGGCT
>CAZKDQ010000005.1:39062-47561 GCA_964551345.1 uncultured Rhodothermales bacterium | reverse complement strand
GTGCGAGGACTCTTCGTTCCTCTCATGTACCGGTCGCTGTTCTACATATCGGCCTCGGAGACTGATATGGGAGAGGGAATGACGCTCGCAGAGACGGCCGAGCTACGGCTTGCCGAGCGTGAAGGCGGCGGAAGCATTCTCGCCGTCACGCCCGTCGGCGATGAGATCGCCCCGGAGCAGCGCAGTGTCTTTGGAACTCGCCGCGTCTCAATAGAAGGAGCGGCTATGGCAGAGCCAGGTTTTGCTCGACTCATCGATGCCGACACGCGGGACTTGCGGCATCTTCTGGCAGTGAACCTCGATCCGGCAGAGTCCGACCCACGGCTGCTCGGCGGTTCGGAAGTCGCCACGATGGTGCAGGAGGCGTACGACATTCCAGCGCGTGTGGTCGAGGTGGAAGGCGACGTCACGGCCTTTGCCCGCACCTTGCGCGATGCCCGCCGGGGCGTCGAAATCTGGAACGTCTTTTTGCTGCTCGCGTTGGGTTTTCTTGTCGCGGAGATGCTGGTTGCGAAGCGCTGGAAACCGGAAACTGCACCCGCGTAAACGCGCCTGCATCCTGAGCATCGAGGGCCCCACCTTCCTTTGGTGGGTGAGGTGCTAAACACGGAATGATCGATGAATCAACAGCCATTCACGCAGGCATCACGGTGATGTCCGAGCTCGCATCCTTCCTCAACATCCTGCACGTGATCCTCACGGCAGGTTTTGTGGTTGTGACGTGCGCGCTGCTCGGCATCTCGATCCTCAACCGCATCCGTGTGCGCGCCGTCGTTCTCGCGTGGCGGCCGGGCGGCTTTCGATCCTTTCCCTTCGGCCCCGCTCTATTCGCTCTGCTTATCGCCGGCTTCGAGGTGATCGCGGTTCTCTCGGGAGGCGGCATCCCCACACATCTACTGATCGGCTACGGTGCCGGCAGCATCGCGTGGTTTGCAGCGGCCTGGATATCGAGTACGGCGCTGGTGAGTGAATGCGGTGTTGTTGCGGATATCCATCGAGACGATTTGTTCGTTTCATGGGGCCGCGTGACGGACTACTTCGAGTTTGACAACCGTCGTGGCCGTGGTATCGTGCTCCTGCATCGCTGCGCAAGCGGACAACAGAAGCGTCTTGAACTGGAAGTCCCGGATGCAATGCGATGTGAGTTGATCGAAATCGTGGACATGCACCTTCGCCGCCGGTTCGACCGGAGCGACCGCCGCACGCAGGACAAGACGGCGCTCGAAGGCTGAAGCAGGCGCAACACGCTGCGCCCGGGCGGGTATAAGTGATTGTTATCCGGAGAGTTTATCTCCGATCTGAATGTCTCACCGTCGGGATCTCTTTTGTACGAAACCCACCAGTCTGGCGGACTCGAGTCCGCCATCGTTGTCGGCGTCATAACGCCTGAAAGCTCGAGCTGGGAAATGGCTGACGCGCTCGATGAACTCGAGCAGCTCGCCCACACCGCCGGCGCCTTCGTCACTGACCGCGTAACGCAATCGCTGGATCGTATCCACGCTGCGACTTACCTCGGCAAGGGCAAGGTCAACGAATTGAAGAAGCTCGCTGCCGAACGCGAATCGGACCTGATCATCTTCGATGATGACCTGTCTCCCGTTCAGATGCGTAACCTCGAGCGCTCAATCGGCTGCAAGCTGGTCGATCGTTCCGGGCTGATTCTGGACATTTTTGCCACGCGTGCCAAGACGGCCGTCGCAAAGACGCAGGTAGAACTCGCGCAGCTCGAATACATGCGCACTCGCCTGACGCGGCAGTGGACTCACCTTTCGCGTCAATCCGGCGGCATCGGCACCAAAGGTCCCGGTGAGACGCAGATCGAGACGGACCGCCGGCTCATCGGCGATCGCATCGCCAACCTCAAGACGCGCCTCGAGAAGATCGATTTGCAGCGCCAGACGCAGCGGAAAGGGCGAAGTCAGTATCCACGCGCGTCACTTGTGGGATACACCAACGCTGGGAAATCCACCCTGATGAATGCGCTGGCGGGTTCCGAGGTGCTGGCAGAGGATCGCCTGTTCGCCACACTCGATGCCACAACACGTGTGGTGACGATCGATGCGAACAAGGAGGTTCTGCTCTCCGACACCGTCGGCTTCATCCGGAAGCTGCCTCACCGGCTCATCGAGAGCTTCAAGAGCACGCTCGATGAGGTGCGGGAGAGTGATGTACTGCTGCACGTCGTCGACGCTTCCCATCCCAAATTTGAAGACCAGGTTGGCGTCGTCCGGCGAACGCTGAAGGAAATTGGGGCCACCGATAAGCCGACGCTGCTCGTCTTCAACAAGATCGATGCGCTCGATGCGACTGTACTCGCGGGGCTGAGGAATCAGTATCCCGATGCCGCGTTTGTATCGGCAATTCGGGGAATTGGCCTTCAGGATTTGCAGACGCGGCTCCTGAAGATCATCGAGAACGATTATATCGAGAAGGTGGCGTATCTGCCGGTCGCGGAAAGCGGTGCCATCGCCTATCTGCATCGCATCGCCGACGTGCTCTCTACGGAGTACCTGTACGCGCGATCGCGGGAGAGCACAAACGGCCAGACCGTTGCCGTCGCGCGCCTTCATTTTCGGTTTGCACGCAAACACACCGATGACGTGGCGCCGCTGCTGCAGCGTTACGCGTCGCTACGGCCCATCCCCGAAGATGCGCCACTGGCAGAGCGGTAGAGGCATTTCCGGCGCAAATCACGACAGACGGCGCCATCCGCTCTTGCGCATGAGAGGCTCCGTTCTTATTTCTCTTTCGAGGAGGTTGTGTGAAAACGTAACGATACGATCCTTCCGCCGATGAAGTGAGACGCTCTGGTCACACCGTCGCTGAAGGTAGAACGGCACGTCTCTTGCGTTTGTACAGCATGCGATCTTCAGGGTCTTACGGCCCGCAGTTCTACCGATACAGCAACCGATATGACAATCGATACATTAGTCGCCACGAGCATTCCGGCGCTGAAACCGAACGACAGTGTGGAGCACGCACTGGGGCTTCTACTTGAGCATAGCGTCTTCCATATGCCTGTGGTAGACGACAACGGAATGCTGATCGGCTCGATTTCGGAAGATCAGCTACTGGGTGCACCGGGGCCGGATGCCGAGGTCGGCCGTTTGCTCCAGGAACAGCCTGCCACCCAGCGTCCGATAAGTGTTTTGCCGGGAACGCACGTCTTTGACGTCACGAAATTGCTTGTGGAGCATCAGCTTACGGTCGTCCCCGTTGCTGAAGAGGATGGACACTACTCAGGCCTCGTCCGCCGGCACGACATCTTTGACCAGTTCGCGCGCATGCTCTCGACGCAGGAGCGCGGCGCCATCCTCGCACTGGAACTCGACCCGCGCGACTACTCGCTCTCGCAGCTGGTGTACACGATTGAGAACAACGGCGTAAAGATCCTCTCCATCGCTTCCGAGCCGCCCGATTCTGAAACAGACATGATTCGGGTGACGATCAAACTCAATACCACGGATGCGGCACGCGTGCGGCACATGTTGGAGCACTACGGGTATCATGTGGTTGCCTCGTTCAGCGAGGAAGAGACCGATGAGGATCTCCAGTTGCGCGTCGAGGAGTTCATGCGCTACCTGGAAGTATGATGTGCCTCCAAACCATCTGATTTTGTGTGGAAGGGGCTCGGTTGGGCCCCTTTCTGTTTGTATACATGTTGAACGACAAGCTTGAACAAGTAATAGCAGGGCCGCTCGTCTGGCTCTCGACGCTTCACGCGGCTGCGGAAGTCATCCGTGGTCGTGCGGAGCGCTCGCGAGGTATCGATGCGTCTGAGGCGGAAGAACCCGCCGAGGCACGCCGACACCTGCACTTGACCGTGCGAGAGCTGGAGGAGCTGGCATTTCGCCTGGGCGCGCTGCAATCCGAGGTTCTCGACTCGGTCGATGAGCTCGCCGGCGCCGTGGCAAGGTTTGATGAGCTCCTCGTGCTCAACCGCTGTGCGCAAATGCTCGAAGACGTGCACCGCCGGCTCCTTAGCCTGTATCCCGAGGCGGAAGCGGCGCTAATTGAGGAAGCGCGACTTCTCTCAAGTGCCTGTCGCGACGCCGTCGCGGATGATGGTAACGTCGCCGCCGACGACCTTTTCGGCCTCTGTTCGCGCATCCGCAGCACCTGCCTCTGAGAGGGATTTTAACGGCAGTTCGTAGTGTGGTTGCGTACCTTGTAATGATTTGCCTCTGCTACCCGGATGGCTAAATCCGGCCTGATCATCTACGTTTTTCTTATCGAATGGCAGCAGAAATTTCGAAAAAAGTGCCCAGCGCCTATGCCGCGGCAAACATCCAGGTTCTTGAAGGTCTGGAGGCCGTCCGTAAGCGCCCGGCAATGTATATCGGCGATGTTGGCCCCCGAGGCCTCCATCACCTGGTCTATGAAGTCGTCGATAACGCCATCGACGAGGCGCTCGCCGGCTACTGCGACAACATCGAAGTCATCATCGGAGAGGATGGATCGATAACCGTGACCGATAACGGTCGTGGTATTCCCGTCGACCTCCACCCGAAGGAGAACCGCTCGGCGCTCGAGGTCGTGATGACGACTTTGCACGCAGGCGGCAAGTTTGACAAAGACACCTACAAGGTGTCGGGTGGACTTCACGGCGTTGGCGTCTCCTGTGTTAACGCACTCGCGCTGCGGCTCATCGCGTCCGTCAAGCGCGATGGCTACCTGTGGCAGCAGGAATTCGCGTTTGGAAAGCCGCTTGCTCCTGTCGAGCAGGTTCGTCCGCTAAGTGAGGACGAGGAGACGGGAACGCGTGTCCAGTTCTGGCCGGACGACGGCATCTTCAATGAGGTCGCCTACCGTTTTGACACGCTCGCCGACCGCCTGCGCGAGATGGCATACCTCACCCGTGGAATCACCATCACGATCGAGGATCGGCGGGAAGAGGAAGAGGAGCTCCGCAGTGAGGAGTATCACTTCGAGGGAGGTATCGTGGAATTCGTCGAGTACCTCGACGAGAGCCGCAACGCGATCCAGGAGAGCATCATCTACATCGCGGATGAGGATGCTGAAGTGCCCGTTGAACTCGCGATGCGCTATAACGACGGGTTCAATGAGAACGTCCTCTCGTTCGTCAACAACATCAACACACACGAAGGCGGCACCCACGTTTCGGGATTCCGGCGCGCGTTAACGAGGACGCTGAAGCTTTATGCCGACCAGAACAATCTGCTGAGAAACCAGAAGGTGGAGCTTTCGGGGGATGACTTCCGCGAAGGCATCACGGCCGTGCTGTCGGTGAAGGTTGCCGAGCCGCAGTTCGAAGGGCAGACGAAGACCAAGCTCGGCAACTCGGAAGTGCAGGGTGCCGTTGAGTCGCTCGTCAACGAGAAGCTTGCGCAGTGGCTCGATGATAATCCAAAAGAGGCGCGGCGCATCGTCGATAAGGTCGTCCTCGCCGCGCAGGCGCGAGCCGCAGCGCGACGTGCTCGAGAACTCGTGCAGCGGAAAAACGCCTTCGCTTCAGGTGGTCTGCCCGGCAAGCTGGCCGACTGCTCATCCAAAGATCCGAGTGAGTGCGAGCTCTACCTGGTTGAGGGTGACTCCGCCGGTGGATCCGCCAAACAGGCACGCGATCGGCACTTCCAGGCAATCCTTCCTCTGAGGGGCAAGATCCTCAACGTTGAGAAAGCGCGCCTCGATAAGGTGCTGGACAACGAGGAGATCAAGAACATCGTCACCGCGCTCGGAACAGGCCTGGCCACGACGGAATCCGACTTCGACATCTCGCGGCTGCGCTATCACAAAATCGTCCTGATGACGGACGCCGACGTCGACGGCGCGCACATCCGCACACTTCTGTTGACGTTCCTTTATCGCCATTTGAAGCCGCTTATCGAGGAAGGCTTCATTTACGTGGCCCTGCCGCCGCTTTACAAGGCGAAAGCCGGCAAGGAAGAGCGTTATGCGTGGACGGAGGAGCAGCTCCAGGTCGCGCTCGAGGAGCTACGCGAATCGTCGCGTGCCAAGCCGGGCATTCAGCGTTACAAAGGTCTCGGCGAGATGAACCCCGAGCAGCTCTGGGAGACGACGATGAACCCCGAGACGCGGCGCCTGCAGGTCGTAACGGTCGAGGACGCCGCCGCATCCGATCGCATCTTCAGCACGCTGATGGGTGACGCCGTCGAGCCGCGACGCAAGTTCATCGAACGCAACGCGCGCTATGCGACCATCGATGCGTGATCGAGGGATTGCAGCCGACCATGACCAGCCTCCACCCACAGTATGAGTCGCGCGTCGATGTTAGCATCATCGTGCCGACGTACGACGAGGAGGAGTCGCTGCCGGAGCTGGCTGAGCGGCTGCGCGACACGCTCGAAACCGCCGGATACTCATTCGAGGTCTGGTTTGTAGATGATGGATCGCGGGATCGCTCGTGGAATGTGATCACTGCGCTCCACGAGCATGATCCGCGGTTTGCCGGCATCCGCCTGCAGCGGAATTATGGGAAATCGGCCGCACTTTCGGCCGGATTCGTTCATGCGACGGGCCGCAACATCGTCACCATCGATGCGGACCTGCAGGATGATCCGGCCGAGATCCCGGCGATGCTGCGCATGATCGACGACGACGGCTACGACCTCGTCAGTGGCTGGAAGCGCAAGCGCAACGATCCGTGGGACAAGACCATCCCCAGCCGCTTCTTCAATTTCGTGACGCGCAAGATCTCGCGCATTCCGCTGCATGATTTCAACTGCGGGTTGAAGGCCTATCGCGCCGAGGTCGTCCAGAGCGTCAATGTGTACGGCGAACTTCACCGCTACATCCCGCTGCTCGCGAAATGGGAAGGCTATGACCGTATCACCGAACGCGAAGTAGCGCACCATCCACGCAAGTACGGCCGGACGAAGTTCGGCATCGAACGCTTCGTTCGCGGGTTTCTGGACCTCATCTCGGTCGTCTTTCTGACACGATTTGCCGCTCGGCCGATGCATTTCTTTGGAACCCTTGGCACGCTCGCCTTCCTCGGCGGCTTCATTATCAGTCTGTGGCTGACGATCGACAAGGTCTTCTACGGCAACGCGCTCGGCGATCGCCCGATGCTACTATTCGGTGTGATGCTGATTCTGCTCGGCGCGCAGATGTTCTCGACCGGCCTGCTCGGTGAGATGCTGATCCGCCGAGACATGGAGCGCGGGGCAAACTATCGGGTCCGAATGACACTCGGACCCGAGCACGTTCGTGCGGCGTGAGCAAGTCTATGCGGCACATCGCGCTCGTTGGGCCGGCGCATCCGTATCGCGGCGGCATCGCCCACTTTACCGACAACCTCGCGAGCGCGCTCCGCAAGCGTGGGCATGACGTAGACATCCACACGTTCTCGCGGCAGTACCCCGAGTTCTTGTTTCCGGGAACGTCTCAGATGGAGACATCCCTGGACAAAGTGCCGGGCGGAACGACCGCGCGGATCGACTCAGTCAATCCTTTGACGTGGATCCAGGAGGCGCAGCGAATTGCCCATAGCGGCGCGCGGCTTGCTGTTTTTGCCTACTGGCTTCCCTTTTTCGCGCCTGCATACGCAGTCATGGCGTGGCTGCTGCGGCGGCGCGGCATCGCGGTCTTCGCGATCGTGCACAACGCGCTTCCGCACAAACGGCATCCGGCCGACGCCGCGTTGTCTCGCCTGCTCTTCCGATTGTGTGATCGACTGATTGTGCTCTCATCATCCGTGGCGGAAGCCGTGCGTACGTTGGATGTCTCGACGCCGGTAACTCTCGCGCATCATCCGGTCTATGAGCAGTTCGGGGAACGCGTGAATCGGCAGGATGCTCGGAAGCGACTGGACGTCGATTCAGATGCTCCACTCATCCTTTTCTTCGGATTCGTTCGGCGCTATAAGGGATTACATGTGCTGATCGAGGCGCTTCCGGAGGTCGTTCGCTCGATTCCTGATGTCCAGCTCATCGTTGCGGGGGAGTTTTATGAGGATGAAGACGAACTGCGGCGTCGCGTGAAGGAGTTGAGTCTGGAAGAGCACGTGCGTTTCGATGCCGAATACATTCCTGAGGAGAATGTGGGATCGTACTTCAGTGCTGCGGATGTAGTCGTACAGCCGTACGTGTCGGCAACACAGAGCGGCGTGGCGCACATCGCGTTTCACTTCGGCATCCCGCTCATCGTAACGGACGTCGGCGCCCTGGCTGAAGTCGTTCCGGATCGTGAGGCGGGGCTTGTCGTTCCTCCGAATGATCCGGCAGAGCTCGCGACAGCGATCATTACGTATTTTAACGACAAGTCGCTCCGAGCGCAGCTCGCGGAAGGCGTACAAGCCCGACGCCGGCAGTACTCGTGGGATGGACTCTGCGAAATCATCGAAGGCCATCAACAGGATATAGAAGCCTGATGCAGTACGATCCGGTCAAGGACCGACTCGGTGCCGTCGCGGATCGGCATCCGCTTTTCAAGCGCGCCTTCTTCGGCATCCTCAACCTCGTGTTTCTGCGCGCCTGGTACGTCAAGCGGGAGATCCGGCGTATCTTCAGCTCGATG
>CAZKDQ010000005.1:29650-38962 GCA_964551345.1 uncultured Rhodothermales bacterium | reverse complement strand
GATCTTGGGGGATCTGATGTGCATGGTGATGAGGATGAGAGCTTCATCGAAGAGCACGTGCGCGACGGCTACAACCGTGACGAGCTCGAACAGAAGCTGCGAGATGCAGGGCTGGAGGTCGTGCGATCGATCTACACGTACGGTCCGTATGGATCAGCCGCGTGGCGCCTGCTGATCAAACGGCCAATCATGATGCTCGGGAGCAGCCGGACTTCGTACTTGCTTCTGCCATTTTACTACCTCTTCGCGCTGCCTATCGGCACGATCCTGAACGCAATCGACGTCAGGCAGCGGAACGATACAGGCACGGGGCTCCTCGTTGTAGCTCGCAAGCCCGTTTCCTGACGGCGTCTTCACGCGCCATCAGTTTGCCCGGTACGGAACCGTCGCCGTATTTTCGCCGGGCACCTCTTGCGTAAAGTGCCCGCCTTACGCGGCGAAACATGCCGCTCTCGACCGGCTTTCACTGTCGGCTCAACCTCAATAAAATCAGGCGGAATCGTGCACACCAAGTACATCTCCGTGACCGGCGGCGTCACGTCGTCTCTCGGTAAAGGGATCGTTTGTGCGTCGCTCGGGCGGCTGCTCGAAGCACGCGGCCTGCGCGTCACGATCCAGAAGTTCGACCCGTACATCAACGTCGATCCGGGAACGATGAACCCGTACGAGCACGGCGAGGTCTACGTGACGGACGACGGCGCCGAGACCGACCTCGACCTCGGGCACTATGAGCGATTCCTCGGCCGCCCCACGAGCCAGGCCAACAACGTCACGACCGGGCGCGTCTATCTCGAGGTCATCACGAAGGAGCGCGCCGGCGCGTATCTCGGCAAGACGGTGCAGGTCGTCCCGCACATCATCGACGAGATCAAGCACTGGATGCTCAAACTCGGTGAGACGGGAGACTACGACGTCATCATCACCGAGATCGGCGGCACTGTCGGAGACATCGAGAGCCAGCCGTACCTCGAGGCGATCCGCCAGCTGCGCTATGAAGTCGGCACGCAGAACACGCTCGACATTCACCTGACGCTCGTGCCATGGCTCGAAGCAGCAGGCGAACTCAAGACGAAGCCGACGCAGCATTCGGTCAAGACGCTGCTGTCATACGGCCTCCAGCCAGACATCCTCGTCTGTCGCTCCGAGCGGCCTGTTGATCAGGATCTACGTCGGAAGATCGCGCTCTTTTGCAACGTCGAGCCTCGTGCGGTTGTGCAGTCGCTCGATGCGGAGTCGATCTACGAGGTTCCGCTGCTGCTTCAGGAGCAGGATCTGGATGACATCGTGATGGAGAAGCTCGCGATTCCATCTGAAATCGGAGATCGCGAGATCAATCCTCCGGCAATGGATGAATGGATCGGCTTCCTCAAGCGCATCAAGAATCCGGATGAGAATGTTCGGATCGCGCTCGTCGGCAAGTATGCTGATCATCAGGATGCGTATAAGTCGATCAACGAGAGCTTTATCATTGCCGGCGCGGCGACCGGTGTGCAGGTGGATGTCGTGCACGTGCTCGCCGATGACCTCACCAGCGAGAACGTTGAGGAACGGCTGTCGGATGTTGCCGGCATCCTTATCGCGCCCGGATTCGGGGAGCGCGGGATTGCGGGTAAGCTCGAAGCGGTGCGACTGGCGCGTGAGCGGGACATCCCGTTCTTCGGCATCTGCCTCGGAATGCAGTGCGCGGTCATCGAGTTCGCGCGCAACGTTTGTGGGTGGAAGGACGCCAACTCCACGGAATTCGATCAGGAGACGCCGCGCCCAGTGATCGACATCATGGAGGAGCAAAAGCGGATCAGCGACAAGGGTGGTACGATGCGCCTCGGCGCTTATCGGTGCCGCCTTGCTGAGGGCTCACGTGTTCGTGAGATCTATGGGGTGGAAGAGACGACGGAGCGCCACCGCCACCGCTTCGAGGTGAACAACGTGCTGCGCTACAAGCTGCTCGAGAACGGGATGGAGTTTACAGGGATGAACCCCGATCGCGATCTCGTCGAAATTATCGAGCTGCCGGAGAAGCGCTGGTTCGTCGGCGTGCAGTTTCATCCGGAGTACAAGTCGTCCATCGGCAATCCGCACCCGCTGTTCCGGTCGTTCGTCGAGGCCTGCGTCTCGTATGCGCGGAGCCGCGACATGATCGAGCAGCCGCGTCCTCCGAAGCGGCGGAAGCCGGCTAAACTTGCCGCCGCCAAGATGTAATCGCTGACGCAGCGGCGTCAATCGCTGAATTCCTCATCACCATTCTCGCCCGGACCACGCTGCGGCCCGCCGCCGCGACGGGCGTTACCGTCACGCCCGGCGTCGCCGAAGTTGTATCGGAACGTCAGCGATACTCGCCGAGCGTCCCAGTTGCTGTGGGATTCGAGGAAGTAGAGCGCATCGTCGCGCGTCACGTGGAAGTTGCGCTGATCGAAGACGTCGCGTGCGCGAAGGCTGAGGCTGGCGCGATTGCCGAGGATTTGCTGCCGAACGGCGATGTCAGCAGATTGCCGTGAGGAAACCCGCCCACGCTCCGTTTCCTGCGGCGCGCGGTAGTAGTGGGAGATCTGGAGGTCCAGCCCCGGGCGAACGTTAACCGTGGCGTTCGTGCGTGTAGAGAATCCGTATGCATCATTGCCGAGATCGGCGTCGACGTTGCTGCCGTCAGTGACGACGCGATACACATTCACGCTGGTGTAGGCGCTCATCCAATCACCGATGTCAATACGGCCGACCGTCTCGATGCCCCAGGAATCACGCGTATCGAGGTTCTCGAACGTCGAGATCGTGACGCCGTCCTCATCCACGGTTTCAAGCCGCCGGATGACGTCGACGGTGCGGCGATAGTAAGGCGAAACGGTCAGTGACGTCCGCTCCGTGAACTGAGTCAGGCTCACCTCCAGCGCGTGCACATACTGCGGTGTCAGCGCCGGATTCCCGATTCGGCGGAAGAGAGGGTCACGGTTGTTGTCGAAAGGGTTCATCTGCCACGTCCGCGGCCGTCTCGCGCGCTTGCTGTAGCTGAGGCGCAGGCTCCGCGCATCCGTCATCACGTAATTGATGTACGCGTTCGGGAAGAGGCTGAAGTAGCTGTTGCGGTGCCGATCCGGCGTGTTCGCCAGATCGAAATACGTCAACGCACGCTCCGCGCGCACTCCTCCTTGAAGGCCGAATTTCCCGATCGTCGTCCCGATAATGCCGTAGGCCGCATGGATCTGCTCGTCATATCGGAAGGAATTGGTGCGATCCGGATCATCCAGCCATCGGTCCAACCCGTCATCGAACAGCTCCGCGTGCGACTCGCTGTCCAGACGTTCGAAGTCGAAGTGGTAGCCCGCCTCGATCTTGCCTTCCTCACCGAAGGGCCGCAAGTAATCGAGTTCAAACGACCACTCACGTTCGTGCTCGTCCTCGCGATTCGTCTCGCGCTCATCCACAAAATCATCAGGCGGCCCGGCCGATTCAAACACCTCCTGCACGTAGCGCTCGAAGTCATCCTCCCGCTCATTGTCGAAACTGATCTCGGCTGTGAGCTCATGAGATCCTCGATCGATGATCCGGTCGAAGCGCAGCCGGAGATCCATATTCAGGTCTTTCCGCTCGCCTTCGCTCCGGCGTTCGTAGTGGTCGGTCAGATCCTGAAACCGGTCCGAGTATCGATAGACGGTCCGGCCGTCGCTGTCTCCCGTACGATGGCTGAGGATCGAGGACAGCGAGATCGTGTTGAGTTCGGATAGGTCATAATCGAGACGCGTGTTGAGTGTGTGGGATAGGCGGCCGCCGTCACTGAAGTTATCCTGGTCGAGGAACGTCAGTGGTTCCTCGTAGCGGTTCTCCCGATGGCGCCATCCTTCACGGGAGCGCCCTCCGGAGCGGAAGCCATAGCTGCCGAAGAGCCCGAGCCTCCCGGCCTGGTAGTTCACATTCACCGACGCATTGTAGTTGTGCTGCGTGCCGCCGGTGAGGCTGATGCCGCCGGTGAAGCCGGGGTCGCGGTCCTCCTGCAATACAATGTTCAGGATGCCGGCCATGCCGTCCGGCTCATACCGCGCAGATGGATTGGGGATGACCTCGACGCGCTCTACGATATCAGCGGGAAGTCCTTCAAGGAAGGTCGTCAGCGCCTCACCGGTCATCGGCGACGACTTCCCGTTGATGAGCACGGCCACATTCTGGTTGCCGCGCAGACTGATGTTGCCGTCGATATCCGTCTCAACAGATGGAATGTTCTCCAGTACGGTCGACGCGCTTCCGCCGATGCTTACGAGTTGTTCTGCCGTGTTGTAGACGATGCGGTCCACGCCGACCTCCATGAACTCCCGTTCGGCCTCGACCTGCACCTCATCGAGTACCTGGGCATCCATGCGCAGCCGGATCTCACCGGCATCAAATACCGGATCTCCGGCCGTGAGCATCACATCGATTCGCCGTGTGATGAAGCCGACGAAACTGATCTCCAGGAAATAATCGCCGAACGAGGCGCCGTCGATCGCAAAATCACCATCCGCATCCGTAACGGTGCCGGTAACGAGCGAAGAGTCTGACGCCGTCCACAGCGAGACCGTCGCCGTGGCGATTCCCCGGCCTCCATCATCATCCACAACCCGGCCGCTAACGCGCGTGGATTGCGCCGCCGTCGATTGCATAGCGCCGACGAGCAGGATGAGGAGAATCACATAGAAAGGTTTCGCAAGAAAGCGCATGCCGACGCTACGAGCAGGGGTGGTGGTAGGGAATGTCAGTGCGTTCTAACGCGCTCTCATTCCCATCATTGCCCGCCCTTACGGATCGATCATGTTACGTCGGCCTCTGCCTGCCACCTCAGGATGCCCGCTACGGCCGCTCTTCAGAGGAAATTTTTCCGCCGTAATGCTTGACTTTCCAGCTCTATACCATACCTTTGTGGCAACTCGTGGGGAAAAGTGGGGAGAAAAACCATACGCGCCCATGCCAGTGGGAATCTCCGGATGGTCGGTTTTAGAAGATGGCTGGATTCAAAGGACAGGCCGAATACTCCGTAGACAGCAAGGGTCGCATAGCGATCCCTGCCAAGATGCGAAGTGCCATGAATCCGGAAGCGAAGAACACCTTCACGGTAACCCGCGGGTTTGAGAAGTGCATAACCATCTATGCCCTTGATCACTGGGAGCGGGTAGAGGAAGAGCTCAGCGGGCTCAACACCTACCAGGCGCAAGCTCGAAATTTTGTAAGACTTGTCATGATGTGGGCCGAGGAGGTCTCGCTGGATGCGCAGGGGCGCATTGGGCTGCCGAAGCAGCTTCTTGAGTTTGCCGGCATCGGAGACCGCGCCCTGATCATCGGTTCATTGAACCATATCGAGATTTGGAATCCGGAGATCTTCGACAGCCATCTCGCGGAGCAGACGGAGGGGTATGAGGTGCTGGCCGAACGCGTTATGGGCATGTGATGGAGCCCGATTCGAATGAGATAAAACACGATATGCGAGACGAGGAGGCAGATGGGATTCGCTACGCCACCTCGTACCACGCACCTGTTCTTTGGCATACTGTCGTACAGGACCTGATTACCAATCGGGCCGGCACGTACGTGGACTGCACCCTTGGTGGTGGAGGCCACACCGCGGCGATCCTTGATGAACTCGAGGAAAGCGGGAAGGTGATCGGGCTTGATCGGGATGAGGATGCGCTTGCCGAGGCTCGGTCAAGGCTCAAGGAGGCGATTGCGGATGGGCGACTGATGCTCATCCACGGAGCGTTCGGCGACGTCGAGATGCACCTGCAGCAGCATGAGATCGGTAAGGTTGATGGCATGTTGATGGACCTCGGAGTCTCCTCGCATCAGATCGATGTGCCGGAGCGCGGCTTCAGCTACGCGTCGGAAGGCCGACTCGACATGCGGATGAACCCGCTTACGGGGGCGTCTGCACACGACATCATCAACACATACGATGAGCGCGAGCTGGCGCAGCTCTTCTTCGATTACGGGGAAGAGCCGGGCGCGCGGCGTATTGCACGAGCGATCGTCGAGTCGCGGCCGCTTGAGACTACGAAGGAACTGGCGCGAGCGGTTCGATCCGTCGTGCCGGTGCGCGAGGAGGTCAAGACGCTGTCACGCGTTTTCCAGGCGCTCCGGATTGCGGTGAATGACGAGCTCGGCGAGCTCGAGAGGGCGTTGCAGGCAGCTGAACGATGCCTTCTGCCCGGCGGCCGGATCGTGGTCATCAGCTATCATTCGCTGGAGGATCGACGGGTGAAACGCTTCTTCCGTTCAGGAAACTTCGAAGGCCGCGTCGAGCGCGATATTTACGGGAATCAACTCGTTGGGTGGCGGGAGCTATATCGCAGGCCGGTTGAGGCCGAGCCTGAGGAGCGCGCTCGCAACCCTCGCTCGAGAAGCGCCCGGCTGCGCGCTGCAGAACGCGTCACAATAGAGGGATCAAGCCTCACTACATGACCCTCCGCTTCAATGCCTGCGACCACGAAAAAATCAGCTGCAAGATACGCCGTGCGCAAGCCTGCGCCACGGAAGGCACCTGCGAAACGTCCGAGCGCAAGGCGTCCGAGTAAGCCGGCGCCGAAAGTCTACAGCGGTCTTCCAAGCTGGAAGGACATCTCCACAGGCAACGAGCGCCGTCGATCTGCAGGAAAGGGCAAGGACGTCATCGGTCGAATATCGACGTTCCGGTTCGCGCTCATCATGCTGCTGGCCGTAACGATGTTCACGCTGTATGTGGGCCATGTGCAGGCCACGCAGGATGTACTCGCCGACGTGCAGGAACTGAGGCGGGAAAATCTGCGGCTTCACCTGAGATATAACCGCGTCAAGGGGGAATTCGACCGCATGACGGGACCTGAAGTAATTTACCGGCGGGCCAAAGAGCTTGGCCTCGAGGAAGGATTCGCGTACGGCCCCGCAATTCGCCCTGTCATCGTCACGGAAAAGTGAGTCGGCAGGCGAGAGAGCAACGAAGGAATGACCAGGTTGGGAGCGCGCGATCAAATACTTGCACGGATGTACGTCCTGCTGACGTGCCTGGCACTGGTGCCGGTTATGATCGGCTTCCAGATTGTGCGCATCCACCTCGGCGAAGGCCATGAACTGCGCGAGCAGGGTGAGGCGCAGGCGAACTCCTTCGAAGACGTGCCCGCCATGCGCGGGGCCATTTACGACCAGGCGGGAAGGACACTCGCGGTAAATGCGCCACGATATGACCTCGCACTCGATCCTACGACAGACGGCTTCACACCGGCGGTTGCCGGTTCGTTCTTTGAAAGACTGTCAAGACTAACGGGAGAACCCTCCGGCGCTATACGGCGGCGGGTCGAACGGCGCGTGAGCCCGCAGTATGTGCTGCTGGCGCGGAACCTGCCTGAGCCTCAGATGGAAACCGTCGAGGGTTGGGATGTGCCGGGCGTGATCCTGAAACGGCGTTTTGCGCGTCGTTACAACTACGATCACGCCGCCGCGCATCTGCTCGGGCACGTCGACGCCGACGGGCGCGGCATTTCCGGCATCGAGCTCCAGTACAACGAGTTTTTGCGCGGAGAAGATGGGCGGCGAGCGATAAAGCGGGATCGGCACGGCAACCCTAAGGCGTTCGTCGGTGGGCAGGTGACCGAGCCGCGTCACGGCCAGTCGGTCGTTCTCACCATCGATCTGGTGCGCCAGACGATCATGGAGGAGGAACTCGCCCGCGGCGTTCGCGAAAGCGGCGCCAGGTGGGGAACCGCTGTGGCGATGAATCCGCACACGGGTGCCATTCTCGCGATGGCGAGCTACCCGTCATACGATCCCAATCGCGCCTCCGCCTACGGGGCGTCGTCGCGGCGGCTTCACGCCGTCACGGATCGAATGGAACCGGGGAGCACGTTCAAGCTCGTGACCGCAGTTGCGGCGCTGGAGAAGAATATCGTGACGATGAGCGATACGGTCGACACGGGAGATGGATGGGCCGTCTTCGGCGGGCGCACGATGCGCGACACGCGCGGCTACGGCAGGATCGCATTCGAGGATGTGATTGCGCTTAGCAGCAACGTCGGAACGGCGAAGGTTGCGCAGCAGATGGATAGCGGCGTGCTTTATCAGTACGCGCGCAACTTCGGATTCGGGCAGCCAACATATATCGACATCCCCGGCGAAGTGAGCGGGACGCTCCGCAGGACGAACACCTGGAGCGGAACGACGAAGACGTCGCTCAGCATCGGTTATGCCGTTGATGCCACGCCATTGCAGGTGTTGAGCGCGTACGCTGCCTTTGCAAATGGCGGGGTTCTGCCTCAGCCGCACCTCGTATCCGAGCGGCGCGACGTCACCGGGCGCACGATCTGGCGCGTAGAGCCGGATTCCATACGCCACGTCTTCAAAAAGGAGACGGCAGCGGCACTTCTTCCCGCTTTTGAGAAGGTTGTGGAAGAAGGCACCGCCAGGACGGCCCAGGTAGAGGGATTGCGCGTTGCGGGCAAGACAGGAACCGCGCGCAAGGTGGAAGACGGCGTTTATGTCGCCGGCGCCTACCGCGGATCCTTCGTCGGATTCTTTCCTGCTGAAGCACCTGAGGTAGCAATGATCGTCGTGATGGACGAGCCGAGGACGAGCGGGTACGGCGGCGTCGTATCTGCGCCCGTCTTCAGCCGCATCGCGTCTCGCTGGCTCGCCACGCTGCCTGAAGTTGCGGATCGCGTCGCACCACGGGAGACACTACCGGCGCCTTCACCGGCGCAGAACCTCGATGTGACTCGGATGCCGTCCGCCATCGCGACCGGCCGCCTTGCCTCTCGCGGCCTGCAAGTGATGTGGCCGGACGTGCAACAGGCGTCGATGCCGGTGATGCAGCAGATGCCGGCCTCGAACACAACAGTATCGACCGGCGAGCATGTGCGCCTGGTGATTGATCCATCCCCGGCAACCGACGATGATTCTACAACACCGGATCTAACGGGGCTGACGGCACGCGAAGTTGTTTTCTGGTCGCGAGCGCTCGGCACTGATGCGCACGTCGAGGGAAGCGGGATGGTGTACCGACAGCAACCTGCAGCGGGTGAACCGCTGAATGGACGCTTGCACGTCTGGTTGAGATGAAAGATCGCGGATGAAGAAAACGAGCCAGTAGATGCCACAGCTTCACCAACTCATATCCCGACTCGAAGCAGACGGCGTCCTTCTCGGACGACCCGAAGGTCTTGACGACGACATAGAGATCGGCCACCTGACGCACGATAGCAGGCGGGTCGTCCCTCACGGACTTTTCGTGGCCATACGCGGTGGTACCGCGGACGGACACGTGTTCATTGACAAGGCTGTTAAAAACGGAGCTGTCGCCATCGTGTGCGAACAGATGCCGGAGAATCCATC
>CAZKDQ010000005.1:13125-29550 GCA_964551345.1 uncultured Rhodothermales bacterium | reverse complement strand
GACTATCACGCCTCCATCGAAGACTACCGCGACGCGAAACGAAAGCTCTTCCTGATGCTGCCGGACGACGGCTTTGCGATCGTCAATAGCGATGATCCGGCCACCGAAGCAATCACAGCAGGCACCCCCGCCCGACGGATCACTTACGGATTCTCAGACGATGCAGACATTCGAGTAGAGCTCATTTCGAACGATCTCGCGGGCCTGAGACTCCGAATTGATGGAGCTGAACGTCGGTTCAACCTCGTTGGGCGGTTCAATGCCTACAATCTCGCCGCAGCATACGCGGCGTGCCGGGCGCTCGGCTATGATCGTGAGGAGGCGCTCGACGCACTATCGACTGCACCGCCCGTCCGAGGCCGCTTTGAGCAGATTCGCTTCGATGACGCCACGACCGTGATCATCGACTATGCCCACACGCCTGATGCGCTGGAGAACGTATTGAAGACGATCCAGGAAACCTCTCGACCCGACCAGCAGGTCTGGTGTGTGTTTGGATGCGGCGGCAATCGCGACGTATCCAAACGACGAATGATGGGTGCGATCGCTGAGCAATATGCCGACCGCGTCGTCGTGACCAGTGACAATCCGCGCAACGAGGACCCCGAAGCCATTCTAAACGACATCCGGCGCGGGATGAGCCGTCCGACGCAGGCCACCTGGCTCGTCAATCGTCGTGACGCCATCGCATTCGCGGCTGCATCGGCTGCGCCCGGAGACATCGTTTTGATCGCCGGAAAGGGCCACGAGACGTACCAGATCATCGGCAACGAGAAACACCCATTCGACGACCGTGCAGAGGCGCTCCAGACCTTCGGTCAACGAACCGGCACACCTATAAAATAACCGAAGGCCCACGACGGCGGACGCCGCACGAACCGGAAGTCTATGCTCTACTACCTGCTGCAGTATCTGGAGGAGACGTTCAGCCCGCCCGGCTTCCAGGCGTTCCAGTTCATCACCGTCCGTGCGTCACTTGCGGGTCTGACTGCGCTCATCATCGCACTCTTCGGCGGCCGCTACATCATCAACTGGCTAAGCCGCAAGCAACTGGGCGAGCGCGTTCGCGAAGGATCCGGCGCCGGCGTCGTAAGCCACGCGCATAAAGCCGGCACCCCGACGATGGGCGGCGTCATCATCTTGCTCGCGATCCTCGTCTCGACGCTGCTCTGGGGCGCGATCAAAGAGACGTATGTCTGGCTGATCATGCTGGCAACCGCGTGGATGGGCGTCGTCGGGTTCATGGACGACTACATCAAGACGGTCAAGAAAAACAAAGATGGCCTGCCGCCGCGCGTTAAGGTTCTGGCGCAGATAGGGATCGGGCTGATCGTCGGAAGCGTGCTCTACTTCACGCCCGCCTTCGAACCGTATCACACGACTACCTATTTGCCGTTTATCAGAGGCAAAGTCGTCGATTACTATTTCTTCGAGGGATGGGTTGGCGACATCGACATCGGCTGGATCGTCTATCTGCCCGTCGCCATCTTCATCATGACCGCCGTCTCAAATGCCGTCAACCTGACCGACGGTCTCGACGGCCTCACCACCGGCGTCACGGCATTCGTTTCTCTCGGGCTGCTCGTGCTGAGTTATGCATCCGGCAACATCGTCGTCGCAGACTTCCTCGACGTGATGTACCTGCCGGGCGCGGGTGAAATGACGGTTTTCGTCGCAGCGATGGCTGCCGCCTGCTTCGGCTTCCTGTGGTTCAACGGCTATCCAGCAACCGTATTTATGGGAGATACGGGCTCGTTGGCGCTCGGCGCGGCTGTGGGCGCACTTACGCTTGCCGTTCGCAAGGAGCTTCTGCTCCCAATGCTGGGGATGGTCTACTTCCTCGAAGCGCTCTCGGTGATCGTTCAAACCGGCTACTTCAAATACACGAAGAAGCGAACGGGACGGGGCCAACGCGTTTTTCTGATGGCGCCGCTGCACCACCATTACGAGGCGAAGGGAACGCACGAGTCGAAAATTGTAACGCGCTTCTGGATCGTCACGGCATTTACGGTGGTCGCAACGCTTCTCATTCTTCGCGTGAGGTAGTAATGCATCCCAATGAGTTACGAGGGAAGCGGGTGACGGTAATCGGCGCTGCGCGGAGCGGCATTGCCGCAGCGAAATTGCTGCAGCGCAACGGTGCCGAGGTCTTTGTCACGGATGGCGGAGCGGGATCTGAGACAGTGAAAGCAACGCTTACAGATAGCGCAATCGCGGCTGAATTCGATGGCCACACGGCTCGCGCGCAAGAGGCGGATCTGTTCGTGATAAGCCCGGGCGTTCCTGATCACGCGCCGATGGTTGCATCGCTGATCGACCGCGAGGCACCGCTGTTCTCTGAGATAGAGGTGGCTTCATGGTTCTGCCGATCGCCGGTCGTGGCGATAACGGGGTCCAACGGCAAGACAACGACCACAGCGCTGGCAGCGCACGTCTTCAGATCAGCAGGTCGCAACGTGATCGCGGCCGGCAACATAGGCGATCCATTTTCTGATCATGCGGATCGGGTTGGTAAGGATGATCTCGTCGTGCTTGAGGTGTCGAGCTTCCAACTAGATCACATAACCGACTTTCGACCGCGCGTGGCGATGATCCTCAACATCACACCGGATCATCTGGATCGCTATCAGAACGATTTCGAGAGGTACGCCGACGCCAAGCTGCGCATCCACATGAATCAGAAGGAGGGCGACGCCATCATCTACAACGCAGATGACAACGTCGTCCGAACGCGAATCACGAAGAACCTGCGCTCAGGCGTCAGCGCATTGTCCATCTCAACAACGACTACGGCTGGGCCGGGCGCATTCATCAAAGGCGCCGACATCGCATTCCGCCTATCAAATCAGGAGGAGATTCTCATGCCTTACGAAGAACTTTCGCTGAGAGGGCGGCACAATCTCTACAACTCCCTCGCGGCATCGATGGCGGCGCGCTATCTCGAGGTCTCCAACGACGTCATCCGGGAGAGCATGCGAACCTTCGGCGGCGTCCCGCATCGCCTCGAACTCGTGCGGGAAGTCGACGGGGTGCGCTACGTGAACGACTCCAAAGCCACCAACGTCAATGCTGTCTGGTACGCACTCGAGAGCTTCGACGAACCAATCGTCCTGATTGCCGGCGGGATCGACAAAGGAAACGACTACACGGAGATCGAGTCGCTCGTCTCGGAAAAGGTGCGGGCGCTGATCACACTTGGAAGTGGCGCCGCGAAACTCGAGTCCGCACTCGGGCCTCACGTACCGAGGGTGAATCGGGTGAAATCGATGGAGCAGGCCGTCGACCATGCTCGGTCGATTGCTCGCCACGGCGACATCGTGCTGCTGAGCCCGGCATGCGCCTCGTTCGACATGTTTGAGAACTATGAGCACCGCGGCGACACCTTCCGACGCGCTGTGGAGAGCCTCTGAACTGATGAGTGCAGGAAAAGCAATCGAGAAGCGACTGAAGCGGTACGCGCCGGCGGACAAATACGTCACGTGGTCCGTCATTCTCCTCTGCGCGATGGGGATCGTGGCGGTGTACAGCGCGATCACGTTTCTGGCTGATACCAAAGGCGCCGGCGATACCGAGCGCTTCCTCCTACGCCACGTCGTGCGAGTGGGACTGGCACTCGGCGCGATGATCGTCTTCAGCATTACCGACTATCACCGACTGGCTCGCGTCAGCAAACCTGCGCTCATTATCGCAATCGGTATGCTTATCGCCGTGCCCTTGATCGGAGTGGCCTCCGGCGGCGCCTCACGCTGGCTCAGAGTTGGATCGTTCGTGTTCCAGCCATCCGACCTGGCGAAGATCGCGCTCGTGCTCTACATCGCGGTCCTGCTGACGAAGAAGCAGAAGTACATCAAGGACTTCAGTCGCGCCTTCGTACCAATTTTCGTCTGGATACTCGGCACGGCCATCCTGATCGGAATCGAGGATCTCTCGACGGCCGCGCTCGTGACCGTATCTGCTGCGGCGATGTGTTTTGTTGGCCGCGTGAGCGTGCTGCATCTGGGCGGAATGGCGACGGTGGGCGTCGTACTCGCATTTCTCCTTCTGCTCGGCTCCCCGAATCGGGCCGCGCGAGTTGAGGCATTCGTCGGCATCAAGATGTTTCCCAACACAGACGCGGCGCAGGTCTTCGATCAACAGGACGAAGGTTATCAGGCGCAGCAGGCCCGGATCGCGTTTGCAATGGGCGGTCTGACGGGCGTGGGCCCGGGCAAGAGCGTTCAGCGCGACTTCCTCCCCGCGCCCTACAACGACTTCATCTTCGCCATCGTGGCCGAAGAATACGGGCTGGTGGGCGTGCTGCTGCTGCTCGGCACGTTCGTCATCATTCTCTTCCGCGGCTTCCTGCGCATCGCCCGAAACGCGCCTGATCCGCTTGGGCTGTTCCTCGGCGTTGGGCTCACCGTGATGCTCGTGCTCTACGCCTTCGTGCATGCGGGCGTCGCGTCGGGACTATTCCCCGTGACGGGGCTTCCCATGCCGTTCGTGTCTTATGGTGGAACGTCCATGGTTGCAACGGGCATCATGGTGGGCATCATCCTGAACATCTCGCGACAGATCGATTGATGGACGTTGTAATGGAAAGAGCGCCGCGAATATTGCTTTCAGGTGGAGGAACGGGCGGTCACGTTTACCCGGCGATCGCGATTGCAGACGCAATCCGTGAACTCAGGCCGGACGCCGTGTTGGAGTTCGCCGGCACGCGGGAGCGCATGGAATGGGAAGCCGTTCCGAAGGCGGGTTATGCCATCCACCCCGTCACGGTCAGTGGATTTCAACGGACGCTCTCTGCGCGCAATTTGACGTTTCCCTTCAAGCTGATGAAGGGGATGATGCAGAGCCTGCGCCTCGTGCGCGCATTCGACGCAGACGCCGTGGTGGGTACGGGCGGATACGTCTCGGGGCCGGTACTTCTCGCGGCAGCGGTGACGAATAGGCCCATCATCATTCAGGAGCAGAACGCGTATGCGGGCGTCACGAACCGGATGCTCTCGCGATTCGCGCGAAGCATTCACGTTGCCTTTCCGGAAGCGATGGAATCGTTTCCTGAGGAGAAGTGCCTCCTGACGGGCAATCCGACGCGCCGTGAGTTACGGTTAGCCGATCGCAATTCCGGACGCGAGCATTTCGACATCCCGCCCGAAGCGCGCGTGCTCTTCGTCTTTGGCGGATCACTTGGCAGCGGCGCCATCAACGAGGCACTTGAGAAGCATCTCGAACGCCTGCTGTCCAACCCGCAGATGTACGTGCTGTGGCAGACGGGCGCCCGCTATTTCGAGGCGCTCGAGGCCCGCGTTCCAAAGCATGATCGGCTAAGGCTGATGAAGTACGTCGATCGCATGGACCTCGCCTATGCGGCATGCGACCTCACGCTTTGCCGTGCGGGAGCCATCGCATGTAGCGAACTGCTCGTAACCGAGACGCCGTCGATCCTCGTGCCGTCGCCCAATGTGGCTGAGGATCATCAAACCAAGAATGCATTGAGCCTGCAGCGGAGCGGCGCCGCTGAACTCTTGCCGGAGAAGCAGTTGATGGACAGGCTTCCCGACGATGTCGAGGCGCTGCTGCTCAACGTGGAGCGGCTCGTCGAGATGAGCGACGCTGCGCGCGAAGCAGCGAAACCGGACGCCGCGATGGATATCGCCCGGGATGTGCTACGCCATGCGGGCTTTGAGACAACAGATTGAAAGGATTTCGACGATAGATAAATGACGGAAAGAAGACGACAGTCCTCCCTCGGCCGGATCCGGCATGTCCACATGGTGGGCATCGGCGGCATCGGTATGAGTTCGATTGCGGAGGTGCTGCTTAACCGCGGCTACCAGGTGACGGGATCTGATCTGAAGAAATCGGACGTCACAACCCGCCTCGAGTCGCTGGGCGCGACGATCTACGAAGGCCATGCTGCGTCACACGTGAACGATGCCGATGTCGTCGTTCACTCGTCGGCGATTAAGCCGCGCGAGAATCCCGAGACGCTCGAGGCCGAGCGCCGCCGTATGCCGCTCATCCCGCGCGCGGTCATGCTTGGCGAGCTCATGCGGATGAAGTTCGGCATTTGCATCGCCGGCACGCACGGCAAGACCACGACGACATCACTGACCGGCCTGGTCGTCACCGCGGGTGGCTTCGACCCGACGATCATCGTCGGCGGAAAAGTCACCGTCTTCGGTTCGAACGCCGTTGCGGGCGAAGGCGATATCATCGTCATCGAAGCGGATGAGTACGATCGCACCTTCCTGCGCCTCACGCCTTCGATCGCCGTGATCACGAACATCGAGGCTGATCATCTCGATATCTACCACAACCTGGAGGACATCAAGCAGGCGTTCATCCAGTTCGCGGACTCGATCCCGTTCTTCGGCGCCGCCATCTTGTGCCTCGATGATCCGAACGTGCAGGAAATCGTGGGGCAGATCGACCGCCGCGTCATCACCTACGGAACGTCGAGGCAAGCCCAGATCCGCGCCGAGAATATCGAGCAGCACGGGCTAACAACGGTCTTCGACGTGATGACGGGCACCGAGCACCTCGGCACGATCGAAATCAATATTCCCGGCCTGCACAACGTGCGCAACGCACTGGCATCGGTGGCCGTGGGCCTGGAGCTTGAAATCGAGTTCGACTCCATTCGGGAGGCGCTGTTAAGATTCTCCGGCGTTCAGCGGCGATTCCAGAAGATCGGCGAGGCGCAGGACGTTCTGATCATCGACGACTATGCGCACCATCCAACCGAAATCATGGCCACGCTCGAAGCCGCGGCATCCGGCTGGCCCGACAGGCGCATCGTCACCGTCTTCCAACCACATCTCTATTCGCGCACCCGCGATTTCCAGGAAGGCTTCGCACGCGCCTTCTTCAACTCGGATGTGCTCGTGCTGACGGACGTCTTCCCCGCGCGGGAAGAACCGATTCCGGGTATTGACGGCGAACTCATTGCGGATATGGCCCGGCGCTACGGGCACCGAGGCGTGCATTACGTGCAGGACAAGGCGCACCTCGTAGATCGGCTGGTGGAAATCACCGAGCCCGGAGACACGGTTCTGACGATGGGAGCCGGCGACATCCACCAGGTCGGAAAGCAGTTTCTGGCGCGACTTCAGGAGGAAACGTGATGGCAAAGCGCGATCGCAAGCGAATCATCCGGATAGGGCTCACTGTCGTTGCGACGATTGCAATGGTCACGTTGGGCGCCTTCGGATGGCAGTGGGTCTCCGGCGTCATGGTCGAAGAGATCCGCATCCAGGGTTATTACCACGCGGAACTCGATGAGCTGCGCGCGCTGGTGCGGGTGGATTCGGCTACGGCAATGATCGACGTGGAGCCGGAGACGGTAGCGGCAGATGTCGAGCAACATGCGTGGGTGAGACAGGCGTCGGTCACGAGATGGCCGACAGGCATGCTGCAGATCAAGGTTGAAGAGCGTGTGCCGGTGGCAATCATGATGCATGCAGGCGCGCCGGCGGCTTACCTCGACGAGCAGGGGTTCGCACTGCCGCTCGTAAGGAATGCGGTTTATCACGTGCCGACGATTTCCGGCCTTCCTGCTATTCCGCAGGCAGGTCAAAGAGCGGGTGAACCCGTCGTCGAATTGCTCGGCGCGCTTGATCGCGTTCCGCGGGAAGTGTCGGCGCTGATCGGCGACATCAGTTATCGATCAGGAGAAATGTGGATCACTACGCTGCCCACAACAAGTGGTGACACCGTGCCGATCCGCCTCGGCGATCGCGACTTCGAGCAGCGGCTGATGCGCATGCACACGTTCTGGCACCGCGCGGTAGTCGCGCAGCCGGACAAGCAGTTCGCCCTAGTCGACCTCCGTTTTGACAGTCAGGTAGTCACACGAGAATCAGAGCGCAAGCGATGATAACAGCGTGCGCTCAGGTGCGCGCAAACATGAAGACATGGATATGAATGAACGCATAGTGGTCGGTGTTGATATCGGCACCACGAAGGTATGCGCGGTAGTTGCCGCGGCGGACGAGCTCGACCGCATCAATATTCTGGGTGTGGGCGTGGCGGAATCCGACGGATTGAATCGCGGCGTAGTGGTCAACATCGATCGCACCGTCGCGGCCGTGCAGGACGCCGTTCGCGAGGCCGAGCGCGCGGCCGGCGTGTCTGTGCGCAACGTCATCGTGGGTATCGCCGGCGATCACGTGCAAAGCTTCCAGAGCCGCGGCGTCATCACGATCTCGAATCGAGACGGCGAGATAACACAACGCGACGTGCAGCGCCTTCTCGAAGACACGACGCACGTGGCGATGCCTGCGGATCGCGAGATCCTGCACGTCATCCCGCAGGACTTCATCGTCGACGGCCAGGACGGCGTCGCCGATCCGGTTGGGATGAGCGCGGTTCGGCTTGAAGCCAACGTGCACATCATCACCGGGCTCGTGTCGGCGGCCAAGAACATTTATCGCTGCATCGAGAAGGCGGGATATGGAGTCACGGACATCGTGCTCGAGCCGCTGGCTTCGTCCTTCTCCGTCCTCCATCCGGATGAGAAGGAGGTGGGCGTCGCTCTCATCGACATCGGTGGCGGCACGACTGACATCGCCGTTTTTGAAGACAGCACGATTCGCCATACCGCGGTGATCGCCGTTGCCGGCGACAAGGTTACCGATGACATCCGGCGCGGCCTCGGCGTGATGCGCGATCAGGCCGAACAGCTCAAGTGCCAGTTCGGCGTGTCGCTCGTGGATGTTGTCGATGAGGATGAGGAGATCACCATTCCCGGCCTCGGCGGCCGATCAGAAAAAAGCATCGGGCGCAGTACGCTGGCGCAGATCATCCAGCCGAGAATGGAGGAGATTCTGGAAATCGCTGCGATCGAGATCAAACGAAGCGGCTACTCGCGTCACCTCTCGGCAGGCATCGTCCTGACGGGAGGTGGTTCGGTGATACCGGGCACGGCCGAGCTGTCGGCCGAAGTACTCGGTGTCGAGACACGGATCGGAACGCCGCTAGGCCTGGCCGGCGGGCTCGTGCGCGAGGTTGACGATCCGAAATTTGCCACGGCCGTCGGGCTCGTTTTATACGGGCTGCGGCCGGAATCGGTTGGTGGGACCAGCTTCAGTGGAGAGATGGGACGGCGCGAAGAGCACGAGGCGATCCCGGGTGAAACGCTGGTTGGCAAGATCGCCACGCGCATGAAAAGCTGGTTCGACGAACTGTAATCCATCACGGAAATCATCACATCACATGAAAACGCCCGGTGCTTTCAGGACCGCTCAACCTGAGGCTTCAGTGCCGGGATTCGCTGCATGCATCACAAACTCTGAGACTGGAGGGACCAATGGAGACTTCATTTAGCTCACGGTTCACCTTCGACGACGACCTGAATGAGGAGGCCAAAATTGGCGTCCTGGGTGTCGGTGGAGGTGGCGGAAATGCCATCAACAACATGGTGAACCGGGGCATCCAGGGCGTTGAGTTCATCGCCATTAACACGGACTCGCAGGCCCTGATCGCCAACATGGCCTCGCACAAGATCCAGGCGGGCCGCAGTTTGACCAAAGGCCTCGGCGCCGGAGCACGGCCCGGCATCGGAGCGGAGGCCGTCGAAGAGAATCGCAATGAAATTGAACAGGCGATTCAGGACTTCGACATGCTGTTCATCACGGCCGGTATGGGTGGAGGAACCGGAACAGGCGGCGCGCCCGTGGTCGCTGCCATCGCCCGGAAGCTCGGCATCCTCACCGTTGCCGTTGTAACCCGGCCGTTTGATGCGGAAGGACGACGCCGCGCTAAGGCAGCCGTCGAAGGCATCGAACTGCTGCGCGAGAACGTCGATACGCTCATCGTCATCCCGAACGAGCGCCTGCTCGACATCGCCGACGACGACACGAGCCTCATCGATGCCTTCCGCATGGCTGATGACGTCCTTTATAACGCTACGCGCGGCATCAGTGACCTCATTACCGTTCATGGCCTGATCAACCTTGATTTCGCGGACGTCAAGACCACCATGCACAGCGGCGGGACCGCGCTCATGGGCTCGGCAACGGCAAGCGGTGAGAACCGTGCCGAGCGGGCAGCCATCGAGGCGATCTCAAGTCCGCTGCTGGATGGCCTCTCGATTACCGGCGCGCGGAATGTTCTGGTGAACATCACGGCCGGTCAGTCGCTCGGCATTCGCGAGGCGACGGCCGCGACGAGCATCATTCAGAGCGAGGCGGGCGACGACGTTGAGGTCATCTTCGGAACGGTGATCGATGAAGACATGCAAGAAGATCTTCGCGTCACTGTCATCGCTACGGGCTTCGATCGCAAGCGGGAGGATCCGCGCGAGGGGGTTCGTCGCACCGTTCCGCTAACGCCGGACGGCCAGATGTATCATTACAAGGGCGAAGACAACCTGAAGCAGCTCGACAAGCCTGCCTACGAGCGGCGCAGCATCGTGACGGCGGAGCGCCTTTCACGGCTGAGCGACGAAGAGGAGAACGCCGAGCAGACCAACAGCAAGGTCAAGCGGCTTCATAAGGATGATCTACGCGAGCGCCCCGAGCGCATTCGAAAGGAGAACACGGATACGCCCGCGTTCCTTCGCAAGATGATGGATTGATCGAGTACCAATGACACGTGGAGAGGAAAGGACAATCAGCTACGATCAAGGTGAAACACCAAATGGGCCCTCCAGCCCGGCCACAGGCCCCTGAGCAAGGCAATCTCCGGCTTCGTGGGAGCGAAGCGGGAACTGTGGTTCACGTGTCGGGGCAAGATGAAACGCCGGCACGAAAAAGCCGCGCCTCGAGATTCGGGGCGCGGCTTATCGGTACGGTCGCGGTTGCGTCTAGCGAAGGGTGTATAGATGGTCTCAGCCACCAACTCGAAACAAAACCCCGCCGGCAATGGAAAAGAAGTCGGCATCACCGAGGGTAAATTGCGCCTGCGCGAAGGGACGCAGTTGGCCGATACCGAAGCGGGCGCCGAAGAGCAGGTTCAGCCCCACTTCGGTATCACCATCGACTCCGGGGATGTCGTAGGAAATCCTGGATAGGGCCAGACCGGCACCTCCATACGGCGTGAACATCTGGTTCGCGATTCCAAACTCATACAGGGCGTTCGCGCCGAACTGCATCAACGATACGTTGTCGCTGTCAAGAAAGTAATAGTCGAGGTAGGGATTGATGGAGATCGGAAGCGCCGCCAAACCTACTCGCACGTCTGCGCCGAGGAAGAGCGACTCCCAGTCATCAACTTCATATCCAATCCGTGGTCCTATTTCAATCGATGTCTGTGCGTCTGCACGCTCTGTCGTGAAAACGAGCAGCAAGAGAAGACCTGCTAGAATACGTGATGTAGTTGCGGTACGATTCATTTCGATAGCTCCGGTTCATGATACATCCCTCAGACGACGCCAGAGGCAGTCATCGACGGGCGAAACAGGAAAGTATCTGTCAGGATCCGCATGGAGCAATGGCTCGTGGTAAAGCTGGCGTAACCAAATTCGGCAACTGAGAGCGTACGGTGCGACGCACGAAATTTTTAGCGAGCTTACTTGGATTGCATTTCATTCCCGCCGCTTCACCCATTCCCGTGCGCCTCGTAATACCTGCGGTATTGCTCATCGTGCTCGCCGCACCGACGTTAACGAGCGCCCAGGGGATATCCTCGACGGGGGTCGTCTGGCAACCCCCGGATGATTACCGGCAAGCGTCGGCGGACCTTCGGAAGATCCGTCGAACAGGTTTCGATGCGGTGCGGACGGGCATCGTGCAGGACGCACGCCTCCTGGCTCTGGCCGATCAACTCGGCCTGGCAGTTTATCAGGATCTGCCTATCCGCTACCTCTCGGACCGTGCGCTCACAGATTCGTTGGAGGCTGCCAAGACTATTCTCGCGGAAGTAGTTCGCCGCGGAAGGGCGCATCGTTCTGCGCGAGCATTCGGAATCGCGAGTTTTGTAAATACGTCGGATCCCTCCGCGTGCGCCGCGCTCGCACAGCTCGTAGAACAAGGTCGAAGCGTGGCAGCACCAGGCACGCGCTTCTATTACACCACGCTTTTTACGTCTGATGACAGATGTTCGGATGTCGTCGATCTGGTTCTGATCGACGTGCGGGATGCGGACCACCCGGCGGTGCAACTGCGGACGTGGTACGATGCTCACGATACTCCGGCAGGCATTGCGGGAGTGGGAACGTGGGTTCGGCCGGATGCGGCGGGGCTTCAAAGCCCGCATTCTGCGGAGCAGCAGGGCCGTTTCATTGAGCGGAGGCTGGATGAACTGCTCGTAGACCCCCGCTCGCCGCCGACAGAAGTGGTTTTCGTCTATAGATGGCGTGACGCAGAGACGTCTCCACCGCTCTTTACACCCGACGACGCTAATCCATACGTCGCACGGTATGGCCTCCACGATTCACAAATGGAAGAGCGACCGGCATACGGCGTGGTTCAGGGGATTCTCACCGGACGGCAAACCGTGTTCGCCTTTCCGCAGGGAGACAAATCGGCGCGTGAGTGGCCGTGGGTGATCATTCTCGGATGGCTGTGCCTGTTGCTGATCGGCATCGGGTACGCGTTATCGCCGCGTCTGCGGCAGATGGTGCCACGCTATTTTCGGGCGCGCGGCTTCTACCGGGATGCGATCCGGGAAGGCCGCGATCTATTGCTGGGAAGTTCTTTGCTGATTTTGCTCTCCCTCGGCCTCGCCGCAGGCGTGACGTCAGCGCTCGTCATCGACATGCTGAATGACGTCATGGCCTTCCGAGTGCTGATGGCATGGCTTCCGGAGGCGATCGTTTTCTTTCTCGCGCGCGCCATCGCAGAGCCGCTGTTGTTCACGCTCCTGGTCAGCGCGGTCTACGCCGGGCTGCTCCTGGTGTGGATCCTGCTGATGCTCATATTCTCCAGGATTCGCTTCGGCCTGGGTTTCGGTCAGGTCTTGATGCTGGTCGTCTGGCCTCGGTGGCCGCTGGTGCTATTGATGCTGGCCGGCCTTGCACTCTTCGGATCGACCGAAATGCTTGCACCGCTTCATCAGATTTACGGCGTCGCCATACTCGTGAGCCTCTGGATCGTCACGACGCTGCAGGCAGTGATTCGCTCGGTAATCGACTACGCGGCAATCGCGCGTGTGCCGGGATTGGTGCCTGTACTGCTTCTCGTACTAAACCCTGCCGTGATCGCGATAACTGCGGCAGTGCTATTCTGGCTACGCTATCAGGACGAAACGCGCTTCCTACTACATGCAATCCAGCGTGTCTGATTAGGAGACGGCGGCAACGGCAGGTGCGGCGCGGCGGAGTGCGCTCCACGTGCGTTCCGCAAAATCAGAATATGCCTTCTTGTAGTGCAGCCAACCGAAATGCAACGCGAACGGCGTCACGAATAACTTGTCACCGCGCCCGGGCAACCTCGAGACTAGCGCTATCAGGGAATCCCGAATCGAACGCGTCTTTAGCCCGCGAAGGTTGTAGAGGAACGGGTCCGAATAGTACTCGCAGCGGACTTCGTAGAAATCCTCATCGTGGATCGTCATTCCGTCGATGAAGTCGAGCTGCGGACTGTTGTAGCCCTGAAGCCACGGCAAAACCGGGAGCTCCAGGCGGCTCATCGCCATCGCGAGGCTCCATTCGCAAGACTCTTCGCTACGGCCTTCGTCGAGCCGGCTGCGGAAATGCGTCTCATCGCGCCTGGCAAGGAAGTCCTGCGCCGTTTCACACACAACGCGGCATGTATCTGCATTGCCGGCATAGATCATCCCCGCCTGCACTCGCGGCAGATGCGTCAGGCCAAAACGATCGAGCGTCTGCCGGCGACGGTCTAACAAAATATCCCATACCACACCGACTCCTTTAGGCCCTCCGAAGAAGAAATCCGCGCGCGATAGGCCGGTGGCGGTAAAGGAATAAGCCGAAAGCTGCTTCCACAGCGGATCCGGATCGCGGCACCAGATCATGTCCGCATCCACAAACAGACACCGCTCGAACGGCATAAACCTGTGCAAATGATGCTTGAAGCCGACGATCGACTGATGCTCTTCCGGAAGCGGGACGATGATCGAGAACAACGAGTCGAGACCGTGCTCCTCCAGGTACGTCTTGTGCTCCGGCGGGCAGTAAAGCGCGATGGGCCGCTTCTCGTCGTACCTGAGAATCGTACTCGCCGACGCTACTGCGTGCCGAACAAAGCGCTCTGGACCATAGGTATGTAGAACGTATCCTTCCAAAGTGGCAGCGATAGGCGTGGGCTTCAGCCGGCGGCGAGGCCGGCTAACGTCAGCTTCTGGAGCGGGTTCGCGAAAAATATAATGATAAGAAGCGCGATGAACCTATGACCGCCCGGCGCGCTTACGCAAACTATCCATCAGTCGGTCGAAGCCGTGACGCTTGAAGACCCGCTGGAACGAGTTTGCATAGCCCTGTGCAGTACTTGTACCGTCAAGGATGATATCGGTCACGTGCCATTCGCCGTCCTTCTTCTGAAGGTCGTACGCGACGTTCATGTTGGTATCGCGATACGTCGTCGTCGTTGTAACCGTCGCCCGGCTTCCGTTCACGTCGATGTCATCGTAACGGACAGACGAGCGATAAATGTCCACGTTCGAGAGCGATTGTGCGCGAACCACATCACCAAAGACACTGACAAATTCCCGCTGCTGCGCGGCGCTGATCTCGTTCCAGTGAGGCCCGAGAGCCGTCCGGCTCATCGCTTCGAAATCAATTACGTCGTTGATGAGCAGCTTAAGCTCCTCACGTTGTGCATTAGTAAACGTATCTGAGGTGCCTAGAACGCTCTTGATCTCGCGATCGCGTTCATCGAGCATCTGCCGGATCTCCTGCCGCGCGTCCTGGGCAACAACAGAATCCGTCGTTACAGCTAGGAAGCCCATCAAGAGCAGTATCGATAGAATCATTCGCATGTTATCTGCCGCATCTAAAGTCGTGGAACGTGAGGCATTGACGCCTTCCCACCTTTACATCTCCAACAAACATGCCATTACGGAAGCACGTCATTGCTTTGCACGCGATTCACGAGTGTACCCGACGCGTTCAACAAACGAAGCACGGCGGTATTGTAACCGAATACGGCTTCCAGATGGCCCGCTTCGAGCTGCATCGTCGCCTGTACGGCGTCGATCAAATTCTGTGGGCTTCCAAGATCCAGATCGAAGTTGATCTGCTCGGTTCGCAGCCACTCACGGGCGATTGAGAGCGAGCGGTCACGCGATTGCATCCGCGCACGTGCCGTCGATACGCTGCGGTAAGCTTCCTCGACTTCGAAAGCAACGAGTTGCGCGGCGGCTTCTTGTTGATAGCGGACTTCGTTCAGCTCGGCTCGCGCCTGTTCGACCTCAGCGCGCGTCTGAGCAAGGTTCAGATTCATCCGAACACCAATAGCGGCGCCTGCGGTGCGACTGCGAAAGGAGTCGCCAACAAACGGATTCGGCTGACGATGGCGTCCAGCGGCGATACCGATTGCGGTCGTTCCGGCGAGAAAGAGTTTGGGAAAGTAATCGGATCGCGCCACCTCGAGCAGCGCGGATCTCGCGTTCACACCTGCCTCAGCCATCGCAATCTCCGGCCGATGCATAGCTGCGAGTTCGAGGAATCGATCCAGCGTGTCGAGCGGGATGGACAGCGGGCTCAGCGTCGTCGCATCGGGCACGACGAGGGCGTTGTCCGGTAGCATCATCTGCCGCCGCAACGCCGTTCGCGCCGTTTGAAGCTGCTCGTTGACTTCGGCGACCTGGCTCAGAAACTCCTGCTCGGTGATCTGAAGCTTGAACAGATCCGCATCATCGACGTCGGGCGAGCCCTCGTCCAGCAACCGTTCAAGCTCTCGTCGCGCCGTGTTGAGAATCTCCTCGGCATCCGCCGTGAGGCGCTGCAGCGCGGTCGCAAGGAGCAAGCCTTGAAAAATCTCCGCGGTCCGAAGTGCTACCTCACCTTGAGTTTCGCGCACGCCTGCTCGTTCGACATCCACCGCATGACGCGCCGCGCGGATACTTCCACCGAGTTCGCCCCACGTGTAAATCGGTTGCACGAGCTCGACTTCGAACCGATTGAACGGCCGCAGGTCGCTCCAGTCGTTCCGCACGTCTGGATCGAGATAAAGCTCGTCGTACGGGATGCCGGGGTTCGGAATCGACAGCCCCGGAGCGAACGTGTGCAGCGTCGTCAGACGAAGCGTCGAAAAGTATCGGTTTGCTGAGGCAAATCGGCTGCGCGCCTGCGCAAACTCTTGCTTCGATCGCTCAATTCCAACTTCCGGGCTCGCATCCAGCGCCTGCCGAATCGCCTCTGTCATCCCCAGCCGCAGTGTGTCCGTCGGCTGGGCCACAGAAACTCCCGCAGACAGCACCAGCAATAGTATGATGATGATGACGCGGTTCATCAGTGCGTGCAGAGATCGATCAAGGTCCCGGTTGACGGAAGAAGCATCGCTAAACGTGATGGGTCCAAAAAGGTTGAACGGATGG
>CAZKDQ010000005.1:2533-13025 GCA_964551345.1 uncultured Rhodothermales bacterium | reverse complement strand
ATCGTCAGGTGCTCATCCCGATTGGACAGCTTCGTCTTCATGTGATCCAGAACGAGTGGCACATGAGCATAAGCTGGAATCTCACCTCCGAGCGCCTCGATCAATTGAATCTGTCTTCCGGTAGAAGCAAGCAGGTCAGACCCGCGAACGATCTCCGAAATTTCCATCGCGATGTCATCAACCACGACGGCTAATTGATACGCATACAACCCGTCGCGACGCTTCAGCACGAAATCTCCCACCGTCTCAGCAACGTTTTCCTGAACGCGCCCATAAATTCGATCCACGAACGACACGGGTCCGTCATCTATCCGGAATCGAAGCGCGGCATCAGGATTCGGATCAGTCATAAACCGCTCAAACCAATCCGGCGGAAGATGACTCGGACGAAGCTCAGCCGGATACGCAGGCGTTGAACCGGCGCCGTGGGGTGCCGACGCAATCTCTCGAATATCCCGCCGGCTCAAGGAGCAGGGAAAGAGCCGACCCGATTCAGCGAGGCGGCAAAGCGCGCGTTCATAATGGTCGGACCGCTCGGATTGAACGTACGGCGCGTGCGGTCCGCCGATGTCCGGTCCTTCATCCCAATCAAAGCCAAGCCACCGGAAGTCGCGTGCAATCGCATCCGCTGCTCCGGCAACGACGCGAGGCGGATCCAGATCTTCTACGCGCCAGACGAGCGTGCCTCGTTGCTTCCGGATCGAAAGCCATTTCACCAACGCGGTGCGGACGTTGCCCAGATGAATCGGTCCTGTAGGGGAAGGGGCAAAGCGGCCGCGAACGGGGCGCTGTTGATCTCCTGCGGTCGAGAGCATAGCTTCCCCTGGCGATTCCATCTACACCTTCCGCGCGACAATGTCCGGCAATTCACCACAGCACCTCGGCAAAGTGCTGAAGCAACTCATCGATTCGATGGGGGTGCGACGTGGCATCGACGAAGCGCGGACTGTTGAGACGTGGGCGGCGCTGGCGGGTCCGGACGTAAACGGTGTGACGCGGCGCGCCTGGGTCGAAGGCCGAACGCTGTGCGTACAACTAAGCTCAGCGGCGCGGCGCCATCAGCTTCATATGCAGCGAAGCGACTTGCGTCGGCGGCTCAACGAAGCACTTGGAGCAGATCTCGTGCAAGAGATTCGCTTTCGCTGACGTACTTATCGACACGAAGCCGATGCTTGCCGCGACTACTCTTCGTAGCGGCGGAATGCGATCGATGTATTGTGTCCCCCAAAGCCAAACGCATTGCTCACCGCGACATTGACGTCGCGTTCCTGCGGCTTGTTGAACGTATAGTTCAGGTCGCAGTCGTCGTCCGGGTGTTCGAAGTTGATCGTCGGCGGAACGCGGTTGTGCCTGATCGCCATGATCGTCGCAATGGCTTCGATCGCGCCGGCCGCGCCGAGAAGATGACCCGTCATGCTCTTGGTCGAGCTGAGGTTCATCTTGTAGGCATGATCGCCAAATACCTTCTTGATCGCTTTTGTCTCGGCGACATCGCCCAGCGGCGTCGACGTGCCGTGCATGTTCAAGTAATCGACATCCTCCGGCTTGACTCCGGCATCATCGAGAACCATGCGCATGGCCAGGCTCGCCCCGTGCCCATCGGGATCCGGCGCCGTGATGTGATGCGCATCAGCTGACATGCCCACACCAATGACCTCGGCATAGATCCTCGCGCCGCGTGCTTTGGCGTGTTCGAGTTCCTCAAGAAACAGCGCGCCGCCGCCTTCCCCCATGACAAATCCGTCTCGCGTGGCATCGAACGGACGGCTGGCTCCCGCAGGATCATCATTGCGCGTCGAAAGCGCTCTGAGAGCGTTGAACCCACCGATGCCCAGCTCAGAAACCGATGCTTCGCTTCCTCCGCAAAGCGCAGCGTCTGCCGAGCCCCGCTGGATCAGCATGAGTGCGTCGCCGATGTTGTTGTTGCCCGTAGCGCAGGCAGAGACGACGCTATAGTTCGGGCCGCGGAACCCATACTGGATCGAGATATGGCCGCTGGCTATGTCCGGGATCAGCATCGGAATGAAGAACGGCGAGAGCCGCCGCGCCCCGTGTTCGATGAAGGTGGCGGTTTGCTGGTGGAACACCTGCATGCCGCCGATCCCGCTGCCGAAGATTACCGCGATTCGATCACGTTCGTCTGATGACAGGTTTTCAGGATCGATTCCGGAATCTGTCACCGCCTCAGCCGCGACCGCGAGCGCATACTGCGAGAAGGGATCAAGCCGCCGCGCCGCCTTCCGGTCCATGTAATCCTGCGGATCGAAGCCCTTGAGCTCGCACGCAAACTTGGTTTCGAAAGGCTCCGTATCGAACTGGGTGATGGGCGCTGCGCCACTTTCGCTGCGCATCATCGCCTCCCAGAACGTTTCAACGGAAAGGCCGATGGGAGTCAGGGCACCCAGACCGGTCACCACCACGCGGCGTCGTCCCTGCTGCATAAAAGCGAATTGATCGGAAATGAAAGGTGAGATGGAGGCCGTCGTAATACCGGCTTCCGTGGCTCAGGACTGGCCGGCTTTGTTCTTCAGGTACGATGTGGCGTCGCCAACCGTAGCAATCTTCTCTGCATCCTCATCAGGGATGGTGATGTCGAACTCCTTCTCAAATTCCATGATGAGCTCGACCGTATCGAGCGAATCCGCGCCCAGGTCGTTGGTAAATGACGCTTCCGGCTTCACGTCAGACTCTTCGACGCCAAGCTTTTCAACGATAATGGATGTGACCTTCGCTTCGATGTCGTTTGCCATAATCAGGCCTCCTTGGGTAATGATAAACGAACGATTCGGCCCCTGAGAATGCCCTCCACCTAAGGGCGAGCCGAATCGGGATTGACGGGTTGCGACGTAAATCGCCGGAAATTAAGGCAGCATCGCAGGAGAAGCAACGAGCCCGGCTCTCACAGAGAGAAGCTCCAAAGGCGCTGCTCGGGAATTGGTTCCCCACGTGCTCCACCAGATCGGGACCGGCAGAAGCGCGAAATCCCAGCGAACCACCACCGGCTGAATCTATATCCAACACGTCGCGTTAATCGCGCCGCCGAACAACTTAACAGCTTCATCCCCCACACTGATGGCCTACCTTTTTACGTCGGAGTCGGTCTCCGAAGGGCACCCGGATAAGGTTGCCGACCAAATCTCCGACGCCATTCTGGATGCCCTCCTGAAAGAAGACCCGCGAAGCCGCGTCGCCGTTGAGACGCTGGTGACGACGGGGCTCGTAATTCTTTCGGGCGAAGTTACTTCAGAGGCATACGTCGATGTCCAGCAGATTGCCCGGCAGGTAATCGCGCAGATCGGATATACGGATCCGCGGCTGCGCTTCGATGCGGATTCGTGCGGCGTGCTGAGCAGCATCCACGAACAGAGCCCGGACATCAAGCAGGGCGTCGATGTAGACGCAGGGCAGTCTAAGGAACAGGGCGCGGGCGACCAGGGGATGATGTTCGGCTATGCCACGCGTGAGACGCCTGAATTGATGCCGATGCCGATCACATTTGCGCATCGACTGGTTCGCGAGCTGGCCGCGATTCGGAAGGAGACGTCGCTGATGCCGTATCTGCGCCCCGACGCGAAAAGCCAGGTCACGATCGAATATGATGATGATCGAAGAACGCCGCGACGCGTGCATACGATCGTCGTTTCGACGCAGCACGCTGTGGATGTCAAGCTGGATCAAATCGAGGAGGACATCCGAGAGATTCTGCTGCCGCGCGTCATCCCGGATGAGCTACTCGACGACGACCTGATCCTTCACGTCAACCCGACAGGCCGATTCGTGATAGGCGGCCCACACGGCGACACGGGACTGACCGGGCGGAAGATCATCGTCGACACGTATGGTGGGAAAGGCGCCCACGGTGGAGGTGCCTTCAGTGGAAAGGATCCTTCGAAAGTTGACCGCTCGGCTGCATATGCCGCGCGTCATCTCGCCAAGAATATCGTGGCGGCCGAACTCGCGGACGAAGTCGAGGTGCAGGTCGCCTATGCGATCGGCCTTGCTCATCCCGTCTCGATCGACATCGACACCTGTGGAACAGGCATCATGCCCGATGCGCTCCTTACGAAGGTCGTGCAGGAAGTAGCAGATCTGCGACCCGCAGCAATCGTGGAGCGCCTCGGACTGCTCGCACCTCAGTACCTGCCGACAGCCGCCTATGGACATTTCGGCCGCGAAAGCTTCGCATGGGAGCAGCTCGATTACGTCGACGCTCTGAAAGAAGCAGCGCGGACGTTCGCCTGAACCCTCACGTACCCTCCTCATCACCATGAAAGACTCGACGCTGATGGGCGCTGTGGTACTGGCGCTCGGAATGGTACTGGCCGCGCTCGTTTTCGGCGCATTCTTTTACAATGCACGCGACACGGGAGACACCGTTCAGACCGTCGGAGCAGCTACGGAGCGCTTTACGACCGATATAGCTAAGTGGCACCTGACGCTAAGCCGCAGGACGGATCTCTCCGGCAGGCAGGATGGATTCGCCAGCATTTCTGCGGACGTCCGCTCTCTGCAGACACAGCTCCGCGGCCTGGGCGTCGCGGATACAAGCATTATCGCCCAGCCGCCGACATCGCACGAATCGTATGCGAACGGCAACGTCACTGGATACGTGATTCAGCAGTCGATGTCCGTCATTTCCGATGACGTCGACACAATCGAAGGTCTGGCCCTCGATCCCGGATCTCTCCAGACCGGCGGCGCCTCGCTTCAACACTCGCGTGTCGAGTACTTCTATAGCGGCCTCGACGCAATGAAGCGCAACCTGCTCGCCAGCGCCACCGAAGATGCGCGCGCACGGGCGCGTGAGATTCTGGGCGCAGACGTCAACCACATGACGACGGCACGGGCGGGCGTTTTCCAGATCACGGAGCCGTACTCAACCGAGGTAGCGAGTTACGGCATGCACACGACTCACACGCGCACGCAGGAAATCACGGTAACCGTGCACGCGACGTTTGCTGTGGACTGATCCTGCCGCACGATGCAAGCCCCGCTCGCAACTCACTCTATCCACTCGCGTTGAGCGGTTCAATCCTCGAGCAGCTGCTCGGGATAATCCACTTCCACGAAATCAACCCGCGCTCCCATGCGCGTGGGTGTGACTTCTTCCACAATCACATCGAACTCGCGGTCACGGGCGCCGCGTTGTTTATAGTAGCAAGGACCGGTGAAGGTCACGGCCTCCTGCTCACGAAGCCAGTCTACCTGATCCTCGTCATTGAGGTAGGCGATGCCTCGGCGGGCCTGCCCGAAGGCGGTCTTACGTTTGAAGGCGTAACCCTGGCCTTCCAGATCGCCCAGTGTTACCGGCTGAAGCTCGAACATGCTCATGTCTTGACAGCTGTTATTTCACAAACAATCACGCGTAGCGCAGACTCAACCCTGTGAAGTTCAGCCCCGCTGCTCAACTTTGTATGGATGGCGTTACCTAATGGTCCGATCTAATCCATTTTCGCTTCTGATGTCGCTTCAATGAGTGCTGAAACTCACAGAATCCGTTTCCTGAACGAATCATTCCGCCGCGCCCTGATCCTCGAGAATCCGGACCCAAGTCTGGACGAACTGCTCGAGGCGGAGGGGATCGAGCCCGACCGCCTGCCGGAATCTGCTACTCTGGATCACGATTTCGTGCTGAACCGGCTTCGCGAGGGTCAGCACGACCTGATCTTCAAGCGCAGCCGCTTTCCGGTTGATCGCGCGGTGCTACAGGCGTCGGATCGGCTTGCGGCCGTCATGCTGTGCTGCATCGGCTACGACAGTGTCGATCTCCACGCCTGTGCCGACGAGGGTGTTCTCGTGATGAATGATCCCGTGAGCAATGGCCGCTCCGTTGCGGAGCTCGTGATCGGGGAGATGATCCTGCTGGCGCGGCGTGTGCTTCCGGCGCATGATGCAGGGAGGCAGAGCGTCTGGACGAAAGACAGCATCCGGCGCTACGAGATCCAGGGAAAGCACCTCTCCATCATCGGTCTGGGCAACATCGGCAAGCAGGTTGCCCAGCTTGGCGAAGCGCTTGGGATGAAGATCCACTTCTACGATCCATCCGAGCTTGCGCAAGAAGTCGGACGCACACTCGGGTGGAACGCTTGCGCGAGCATCGACGATGCGTTCCGTCAGGGCGATTTCGTGACGCTGCACGTGTCACCGGAAGATCCCCATGGCAAAACGAACCGTGGCCTGTTGGGATATGATCAGTTCCGCGTGCTCGGTGACGCGCGCGGCGATAATAGCCCGCGCGGCTTCATCAACCTCGCCCGTGGTTTCCTCTTCGAGCCCGACGACCTGAAGCGGGCTGTAAAGGAAGGACACGTTCGCGGTGCCGCAGTCGATGTGTTTCCGGATGAACCCGGCAGCCGCGAGGACCCCTGGGAGAATCCGTATGCGGAAATCGACGAGATCATCACGACACCTCACATCGGCGCCGCGACGGAGGAAGCACAACCCAGGATCGCAGCACACGTGGCCGCGACGGCGCGGATGCTGAATCGAGCAGGCGTCGTACGCGATTGCGTCTTCGCGCCGAGGCAGGTTATCGGCGTGGACGCAGCACCGCCGTACTGGGCGCTGGCTGTCATTCACAGTGACGCGCGCGGCACGAAGAAAGCAATCGATGACTCGATCTTTGAAGCCGGCGCAGACAACTACCAGTCGAGCCACCGCGATTTCCGGCAGCTCGGCATCGCCTATGACATCAGCGCGATCGACAGGCCGCTTACGCCGGAACAGCTCGATGAACTGGTCCGGCGTGCGCACGCCATTTCCGGTGATCCAACGGCCATTCGGGCGATCCGGCAGTTCCACGTCACACCCGAACGGATCCGCAGGTCCTGACGGATCACTTACGGGAAGATGCCCATCTGCCGGTACGTCACGACGATTTTATCGATGGCGTTGATGAACGCCGCCGTGCGCAGATCCGTCTTGTAGCGATTGCTCAGCTCACGGATCTCGTTGTAGGCGTATACCATCGTCTCTTCGAGGCCCGAGCGTACGAGGTCTTCCTCGCTGCCACCCGCGGCAACCCGGTTAAACACGTTTTCGGCGAAGTTCTTGCCGGTAAGCGTCTCGACCGACCGAAGGATGCTTGCCGCACTCTGCTCCTCAAAGCGCTTGCTCATACGTCCGAAGCGAACGTGAGACAGGTTGCGGAGCCACTCGAAGTAGGAGACCGTCACGCCGCCCGCGTTAACGTAGGCGTCAGGAAGGACCAGCTTGCCGGCGTCGGTAAGGATGCGGTCCGCCGCGGTGGTCGTGGGGCCGTTGGCCGCCTCAGCGATGATCTTCGCCTTGATGCGCGGAGCGTTTTCTTCGGTGAGCTGGCTCTCGAGCGCAGCCGGTACGAGGATGTCGCACTCCATCTCGAGCGCCGCACGTGTATCGGCGACGTTCGTGGCGGACTTATAGTTGAGGATCGACCCCGTCTCGTTGCGATGCATGAACACATCGTGCACGTCGAGGCCATTTTCATCGTAGATCGCGCCTTCACGCTCAGCGATGCCGACGATAATGCCGCCGCCTTCCTGGATGAACTTCCCGGCGTGATATCCGACGTTGCCGATCCCCTGCAGGATGACGCGCTTTCCTTCGAGGCCGGCGCTGAGACCGAGCTTCTTCATATCCTCCCGGTTCTCGCAGGCCTCGCGAATGCCGAAATAGACGCCGCGCCCGGTCGCTTCACGACGGCCGCGAACGCCTCCGAGGCCAACGGGCTTACCCGTGACGCATGCAAGAGCGTTAAGCGGGTCGCCACTCAGCGTCTGATAGGTGTCGACGATGTACGCCATCTCCTGAGGCGTCGTCCCGTAATCAGGCGCCGGCACATCGATACCCGGTCCGATAAAGTTCTTGCGGACGAGCTCCGACGTGTAGCGCCGCGTGATCCGCTCGATTTCGCCGTCCGAATATTCCTCACGATTGATTTTGATGCCACCTTTCGCGCCGCCGAAGGGCACATCGACTATGGCGCACTTGTACGTCATCAATGCCGCCAGCGCCATTACCTCATCTTCGTCGACGTTGAGGGCGTACCGAATGCCGCCTTTGGTGGGCATCTTGTGCTGGCTGTGCTCGGCGCGATAACCGCGAATCACCTCAACCGAACCATCGTCCCGCCGAAGCGGAAATTCAATCCGATAGACACTGTTGCAGGCCCTGATCTGTCGGAGCAGACCCGGGTCGTGGTCGGTAAGCGCCGCGGCCCGGTCGAACATCTGGTTGACTTCCTGGAAGAATGACATCCGTACCTTTATGAAAGATTCGAAGCGATTTGGAAGGGCGGCACCCTTCGTCGAGTGGCCCCAAAGGAACGGAAGCGGTTCCAATACTTCAACGAACTTCTGCACATCCACCTCTTTTACACATGAACCTCACCATGCATCCTCGTCCGATCGCCTTGCTGGGGCATCCTGTCGGACATTCCCACTCGCCGTTGATCCACAATACTGCCTTCGCCGAGGCGAATCTGCCGTTCATCTATCTCACGTGTGATGTCGTGACGACAGAGCTCGCCGCGGCGGTCCGTGGGCTGGGAGCGCTGGGCTTCCGCGGCGCCAATGTGACGCTTCCCCACAAAAATGCGGTCATCGAGTTCATGGATGAATTGACGCCCCAGGCACAGGCGACGCGTGCGGTCAACACGATCGTCTGCGAGGTACAGGAGGCGGGCGCTGTGCGGTACACGGGCGACAACACGGACGTGACGGGCTTCATCGCGTCAATTCAGCCGGTGATCGAAGGGGTGATGGATCAGCCGGCGCTCGTGCTGGGATCGGGAGGCGCAAGCCGGGCCGTTGTCTACGCGCTTTCCACGACGCTGCGGGCATCCAGCATTACGCTGGCGGCAAGAAATACAGAGAAAGCGCAGCGGATGCTCGAGGAACTCAACATCGCAGGCGATGCGGACGTGATTCCATTCTCGGAAGCGCCATCTGCAATCGCCGCTAACAGGTTCATCATCAACACGACGCCGCTGGGCATGTACCCGGACGCCGAGCGCACACCAATCGATGATCCTTCGTTTTTCAACCCCGATCATCTCGTCTACGACCTCATCTACCGCCCGCGCCGCACACGCATGCTCGAGGAAGCAGCCGCGAACGGCGCATCCGTCATCGGAGGAATTGAGATGCTGATCGGGCAGGCAGCCGCGTCGTTTGCCAGGTGGACCGGCCGCGAGATGCCGATCGAGCGGGTGCGGGAACGATTGGAGGCGCTCTGACTTCTCAGTCGAGGTTTAGAAACGATCGCCTGCGGTCGATCATTCGAGCGGTTGATTGATATTCAATATTTGTGAGGGGAAACGGATGGCCTCCCGACTGACCGTGCCGCGTTCAGGGGCGTCTTCAACAGATTACAAATTACCTCCGATGCCCCAGACTCTTCTCCGGGCAACGGAAGTGATGCAGGCTGCGGACGTGCCGGAGGTCGACGAGGTCGTACGGCTCGTCGAGCATGACCCGGGCGTGGTGGCGCGTGTTCTGCGAATCGCGAACTCTGCGTATTACGGACAGCGATCTGAAATATCGAGCGTCCGCCGGGCGATCGTCGTGCTGGGGCCGACTACTGTAGTCGGACTCGTGATGAGCATGGGCATGGCCGAGATGAAGGAAGCCTTCGATGATCGCACTATGGCGCCGTTTCTCGATATCGTGCAACACAGCGTAGCTACCGCCTTCATCGCGCAGGAAATGACGAAAGAGGCGTCGACGGATCAAGATGATTCTCCCGCCGAGGCATTTACGGGTGGTCTTCTGCACGACATCGGTAAGCTCGTTCTGCTCTACAATCATCCTGAAGCAGGAAACGAGATCTACCGCGCAACGATGCCGCACGACCTCCTGCTGGAAGAGGAGGAGCGGATCTTCGGCACTAACCATGTGCGCGTAGGCGCCGCTGTCTCTGAAAAACTGCGACTGCCGGAAGTGCTCAAGGCGGTCATCAGCCACCATCATTCGGTAAACGGATCCGGCTCCCTACCGCTCGTGCAGCGCGTCCAGCTGGCCAACCGCCTGGCGCACGCCCTTAGCTTCCCTGAAAGCCTCCACGGTGACGGCGACCATTATGCCGAAACGTCGATACCGAACGACGTTCTCGAGCACTGGAAGGCGCGTCGCGACAGCGTGGCCGCTTACGTAGACGGCGTATTGTGAGCACGGAGCCGCACGCCGTGCTGTTGCGTCCGCGCATTTTTTCGAATGCGTATCGAGTCGTAGCAGCATTCACGACCCGCCTCGGCGGCGTAAGTAGCGGGCCGTTCGGAGAACTGAATGTGGGGATGAGCACCGGTGATGATGCGGAAGCCGTTGCATCGAACCGATCGCTGGCGCTTGGCGCCCTCGGATTTTCTGTTGATCAGCTCGCGCTCGCCGGACAGGTTCACGGCGCCAAGGTGGCTGTTGTTGACAAGCCTGTGCATCTTCAGGGATATGATGGCCTCGTCACCCGCACATCTGGAATCGTTCTCGGTATCCTGGCGGCCGATTGTGCCGCTGTT
>CAZKDQ010000005.1:0-2433 GCA_964551345.1 uncultured Rhodothermales bacterium | reverse complement strand
GCGGCAAGGCGATGGTGGATCTGAAGGGGGAAATCACCCGGCGGCTCATCCAGTCAGGAGTTGTGCCGGGCAATATCGAAACGGACGCGGGATGCACGGTGGCCGACGAAGATCGATTCTTCTCCCACCGACGTGATCACGGACGGAGCGGCCGAATGATGGGCATCATCGGCATGCGGAACGCCTAGCGGAGAAGCGGAGCCTACGGCGCCGGCTCATCCACCATCACAAATTTAGCAACCACCGGCCGATGATCAGCGGGAGGTCCTGGAGCATCGTGAACCGACGCCTCTATCGGTCGGAAGTAGCGGGTGTCGTAGAGGATATGATCGATTTTGATGCGCGGTTCGTCTGCCGGAAATGTGGCGGACTCGCCGACACTCATCACATCGCTCGAATAAACTGCCGCTAAAATCTCGTGCGCAGTGAGAATCTCCATCGTTTGCTCACCCGCACGTTGTTCTGCTTCTGCTGCACTGACAGAATTGGAATCGTAAAGCTCGGAAGGTACGGCGTTGAAATCGCCGACGAGCAAAACGGCATGCTCCGCGGCGAGCGAGTCCACGAGCGTTAAAAGGGTGCCGGCTTGCTCCTCCCTCGTTCCACGATGGAACGCCTCGAGATGAACATTGATGACGGCCAACCGGGGATCCGTATCCAGATATACGACCTGCGCGAGCCGATCAAGATAGAACGCATTGTACCAGAACGGATTCGGCGGCTTCTGAAGCACTATCCTCTCGTGGTGGCTCACCGCAAATCGGCTCAGAACTGCCTGGCCCGAAAGGATACGCCCGAAGTGGACGCGAGGCATGCCATAAGGGAAGGGCACGTACCGCACATCCCAGTTGACGGCCATCCCACCCGCCGCATACCCCAAAGAAGTGGCAAGCGAATCCATCTGATGGAAGTCATAAGATCGGCGCGATGCAAAGTCGATCTCCTGAAACCCCACCACATCGGCATCGATGCTTGCGAGCAGATCGCGCGCGGAAGCAAGATTCCCGGCGTAGAAATCCTCGCTCTCACGAATCGGGCGGTTGTTCACAAGGCCCGATAGATAGCCGATGTTGTACGTTGCGATGATTAAGGTGTCCGGTAACGCCGGAAGCGGCGCAGCCGCATAGCTGCGGATCTGGACGTACGAGTCCGAGTCGTACACCGGCCGGCTCGCCCAGAAGTAGAACACGACGAACGCAAGGGCGATCACGACAACGACGACGAGCAGCCACTTCAGGAACGTCCGCATCTGCTTCTCCGCCTTTTGTCAGTAGAGTAGGATGCTGACGCGACGATTCCGGCTCCGCCCCTCGTTCGTCTGATTCGAGGCAATCGGGCGCGTCTCCGCGAATGCGGCAACCTCGAGGTTTTCTGCTTCGAACCCGTGTCGATCGATTAGAAATCGAACGACGGCCGATGCACGCGCCGCCGAGAGTTCCCAGTTCGAAGGGTACTTATCGGCCAGACCAGGACCAACCGGGACCGAATCCGAGTGTCCTTCCACCCGGATCGTACGTCCATCTGATTTAGGAAGCTCATCAACAAGCTGTGCCAGCCGCCGTGCGCCGGCTTCCGTGATGTCAGCGGACGCAGGGGCAAAAAGCTCGTCCGCGCGAAACGACGCAACCTCTGTAAATGGCACCTCCGAACTGTCGCGACTGACGGCCAGCTCGTATTCCAACTGGTCGATCCGCTGCTCAAGCTGCCGCCGATCCCGGTAATACTGCCCCGTCTCGATGTCATCGACGAACTGAAGCGAGTCGCGCAGGACTTCGTTCAGCGTATTGAGCCGACTGTTCTCAACAGCGAGTTCCTCCAGTGCCGATCGCTGCTCTTCGATCAACTCCTTCTGACCCGCGCAGCCGGCAATCAGTAGTGCCGGAAAAACGATGAGGAGCAACGTGCGCTTCATGATTCCGCGCGTCGATTGATCATTGTTGCAGACGATTGATCGACAGGCATCATCAGAACGTCGCTTATGTTGACATGGGCCGGCTGGTTGAGGCAAAACAGAACCGCAGCGGCGACATCGTCCGCGCCCAGTGGAGTCGTGCCCTCATAAACAGATGCAGCGAGCTTCTCATCACCCTCGAAACGAACGACTGAAAACTCTGTCTCGGCCATACCTGGATCAACGGAGCTGACGCGGATGGGCGTCCCGTGGAGGTCCATCTTCATTCCGCGGGTAAGAGCACCGACGGCATGTTTCGTCGCGCAGTAGACGACACCACCGGGATAAACCTCGTGGCCCGCCGTCGAACCGATATTCACGATGTGCCCACGGCCGCGCTCGAGCATTCCAGGCACTACGGCGCGCGAGAAGTAAATGAGCCCCTTGACGTTCGTGTCGACCATGTCGTCGATCTCGTCGAGGCGCGCCTCGTAAAACGGGCGCAGGCCACGGGCAAGTCCGGCATTGTTGATGAGGATGTC
>CAZKDQ010000004.1:12035-55276 GCA_964551345.1 uncultured Rhodothermales bacterium | reverse complement strand
ACGACGCGGAGCATGGCACACTCTATTGTTTGACGAGAACTATCTGCGAGCGATCAGCACGGACGATCCCGTCAATGAACGTGCGGTAGACGTCATACGCGTCCGGTGGCAGAATCGAATCACGAATTTCCAGACGTCTGAAAAAGGTGAGCCCCTGGTCCTCCGTGGGTGTGATGCGCATCTCGTAGCGGCCGAAATCCTCCTCGAGGATCACGTCCCGAGGCACGGCTTCGATCTGATATCCGGTCGGAAGAACGAAATGAAGGGAGTCCATATCCACGTATCCGTACGCCGATGCGAAAACCTCTTGTTTCCTTTCCTCAACGGAGACGGGAACGGAACGCCGGCGCTCCATGACGTTCGGCTGGAAAAAGAATCGTTCCCCCGCGCGTGTCGCGAAACGCGGCACGTCGAGCTCGACCGCCAGGCCCACCTCTGGAGCACGAATGCCAATGCCGGCGAAGTCCGCATTCAAAACACGATAATCGCTGATGTTGAGGGCGTGGTGGATCCAGTCGTCGCGGTCTCGGTGAGAAGCGCGCGCCAGAGGCCGTATGCGATCCTGCTGATTGCCGGTGTAGACTGTCGCCAGGTTGACCTTCGCGGCGCCGAGCACATCCATCTCCACCTTGCCGGTCCGATACTGCCGGTTGGCCTGTGGCGGTGACTTCGGCGTCCGCACGAGTTCTCCTCCATCAGGGCCGACGGCCAGTGCCCACCGATTCTCGTTCGACGCGCCGATGTGTCCGAAAGGCGCGGTGGGATCGGTCGTCTCCAACCACAGCGTGTCCCCCTCCTCCTCCATCGGCACCATCAGGATTGCATGGTTAAACTGGTTGTCGGGAAACTCCGGGACGAGCCGATCGGGATATCGTTCGCTGCGAATCAGCGTCGGATGCGACGGGATTTCGGCGTAACGCAGCAGGGCGTACATGTAGTTAGTTAGCGCCTTGCAGTCGCCGTAGCCACGATCGACGACATAATCGACGTCGAACGGCTGCCACCCACCGATGCCAAGCTGCACGCTCACGTAGCGCGTGTTGTCCTGCATGAACTCATAAAGCTTCCGAACCAGATCGCGTTGTGATGTGGCGTCGGCCTGAATCTGATCGACCACGTCGGCCACCGACTGTGGAAGCTCTGCTCTTCCTTCAGAGAGCCGGTGATACCAGAGCCCAAAATCGCGCCACGTGTCCATCCGTCCCGCATGACCCGCGATTTCGAACCGGTCCGGCGCGGCCATCACCGATGGATACTGCCGCCAGGCCGGCGGTCCCAGCGGTTCGGGTTTTTGATATACGATGTCTCGTGCGACCCACTCGTAACTGCGATGAGTGGACCCTTCGCTTACGCTCGGTTCTGTGACATCACCCGAAAGATGATACCGCACGGCCATGTCGCCAGGCGCACTGATAGCGAAGCGCGCCCACTCGACCGAAGCGTCTGAATCGAGCGGATACCAGCGGGGCCACCCGATGAAGCCGCGATGGTCGATCTCGTACTCGACGACGACCGTGTAGGGATAGGCATCATGCTGCAGCTCGGCGACGCGAACGCGGCTGTCGTCATAGAGCGAGAACCCCGAAATCGCACTGTAGTCCTTGAACTCGCGTTTCCTCAGCTTCCGCACCACCTTCCCCGATGCATCCAGTATGCTGGCATCGATGCGCTTGAGCCGCCGGAAGCCATCGTAGTGCACCACCGCCGTTCCTGCATCTCTGCCTCCGGCATCGAAGATGGTCACGACGCGTCGCACCCGCTGCGCGGCGCGGTTCGTGGAGGAGACATCAAACTCCACCTCATGCACACGCACTACGGCTCCGGCATCCGACAGGAGCAGTGGGTCGACCGCATCCACACGGTAATCGGGATCCCCGGGATAGACCGACTGCGCATAGACGGAGGTCGACAGCGCGCAAGCAAGAATTGCGGTCAGCAAGAATCGGAAGAACATCATCGGCTATCTCCTCCAACCTCGACGTCCGTACCGGCGGCGGAAACCTCATTGGCTCTCTGACGCAGGACCACCTGATCGTTGTGCGCAGAAGCGACTTCCGCATAAACCTGTCGAATGGCGCCGTACTCACTCGGCTGGAATACGACCTGGTCGATGGTAAATCGCGACTGCACGATGAGCACGTTTTCTTGTTGCTGGACCATTCGTCCAAATGATGCTCCGCGCCTGGGCGTAGTGAGATTGACATCGCGCGGCCGGTCGATGATCTGATAACCTTCGGGAAGGATGAATCGCGCGCTGTAAACCGTCTCTCGCGGGTACGTCATATCTACGGGAAAACTGCGCTCCGGCAGCCGCAAGGGATTGGCCGCCACGCGTTCGAACAGTTGCGTGTTCATGTACAACATCTTTCCCGCAGCCATCGCATACATCGGTATTTCGAACCTGGCCTTCAACACAAGGGGTGCAGTCAGATCGTCCTGACTCTCCACCTCCAGGTCGAAAAGCTGAAAATCGCCGAGGTCCTGGAAGACGCGCCGACGGAAATAATCCTCCAGATCATTCTCCTGCAGGAAGTCGCGTTGCGACACGGCACTGTACCCGTAATGGGATGCCGCCACCTCGCCCGCCAGATTACCCTGCTCGTCGACCTCGCCTGTCACGACGACAGTGCGCCGGTACTTGTCCGTCGGCCGGATGCTGACCCACTGCGGATTCGATTCGCGCACCATCCAGCCGCGGTTGTTGAGCGCGCGTGAGGGCAGGAGATCGATGGGCCGCAGACGGCTGCTGGCGTCGGCGAAGATGGTTCTTCCGTCTACTCGCAGGCGCACGATGAGCGCGTTGAACTGTGAGGTAATCGGGTACAGGTCCTGCATCTGACCGTGACCGCGCGTCGAGATGAGAACCGGATCAGCTTCAATTCCCGCCTCGACGAGCATCGCCAGGAGCAGCATGTTGATCTCGGCCGCCGTGCCCGTTTTGGTATTGAGGACGTCTGGGAGCTGGCGATCCGGCACATAGCCTCCGAGCGAGCCGTTCCATTCGATGTTCTGGCTGACGTAATCATAGATGGCCGCGACCTGCTGCGGCGGATCCATCCCGAACGTCAGCGTGTGCGCGAGCTCTGACACCGCTCGATGGCGACTGATCTGCTTGCCGAACAGGTCAAGGTTCATGAGGCGCTCAGCCAGGTCATCCCAGGTAGTAATGATGCTCTGGAAATTGCCCAACGATGTGCGAAAGCCGCTCGGCTGGAAGTCGATAGCTGCCCTAAAATCGGCAGGCGTGGTCATGAAGGGTTCCTCACGCAAAGCGGCAATGTCGGTCATTACCCAGCGATAAAGTTGCCCGTTACCCCGCGGACCTGTGGTGCGCGTCACCTCCGGGCGCCCCAAAATGACGCCTCTGGTCGCCGTGACGTAGCGAAAGACATCCGGAATGTTGACTCGGTACTCACTGTAAAGCACCGGCTCACCATGCTGAAACGTCCAGGTCGGCACCATATACGGAACGTCGAACTGCTGGCGATAGCTGTATTCAATTACGGATCCCGCCTTCAATTGAGGCAGCGTGAACCGGATCTGCCCGTAGTCGTCACTTAGCTTGTCATCGAAAACTGACTTCGAATCGAGCCGTGTTCGGGTGACCTTCCCCGACTCATCAACATTGAATGTCTGCCCGCGCACGCGCCTGATACCGGATGTCCGATTCTCGGCGCGATAAGTCAGCAGAACTGTCCCGTAATCCAGACCGGCATCATCGAGGATCTTGATCCTGCGATGGCGATCCAGCACAAGGTCGCCGGCTTGTGAATGATAGACATCGGCATAATCGAAGAGAATGACGGCCGACGCGCTCGTGTCCGCCGGGTAGGATGTCATCTCTAGATGCTCGTGGGGAATGTCGCCCCACTTGAGAGGTGCCTTCTGCGCAATTCCCGGAAGTGCACAGAGAGACATAGTCGCGAGAAAAAACGTCGCACGCGAGATCATGGTGGAATTAGTATGTGGCCGACCAGATCCTCGCGACAACCCCTCAACAATCACCAGGCCGCCCAGTGAAAGAAATGCTACTGGCGGCGACTCCCCGCGCACGTCATCCTATTCATAATCCATCATGCCATTGATGACAGGCGCGAGAGGGTACGCTTCTAGGAAATTAGTCAATAACATCATGTTGTCCAACCTTGGATCGACTTTCCGCGGCCGCGTTGCGACGATTTTCGGCCGCTGCATTTGGATTGCCGCGCAATGCGTAGCTTCACGATCTCTTGAACCCTCACGACCTCAGGACATATGCCGAAAGATCCGATTATAGGTGTAATTGGAGGAATGGGCCCGTACGCGGGGCTGGACCTCGTGCGCAAAATCTTAGATGAAACGCGCGCCTCGCGAGATCAGGAACACGTCCCGGTCGCCCTGCTCTCTTTTCCTGGCCGCATCCCTGATCGAAGCGAGCACCTGCTGCGCGGCGGCGAGAGCCCGGTACCGGTACTGACAGATATTGCGCAGCAACTGGAGCGGCTTGGCGCCACGGTCATCGGCATGCCCTGCAATACCGCACACGCACCGGCCATCTTCGATGATCTGACGGATCGACTCGCGGCCGCGGGATCGCACACGCGCATCCTTCACATCGTCGCGGAAACGGTGGCGTTCGTCGCGCACGAAATGAATGGGACGACGAACGTGGGCGTCCTTTCTACCTTCGCGACCTACCGGCTCGGGCTCTACACGGATGCCATCACCGAAGCAGGTCTCACGGCCGTTCTGCCGGATGAGTCGGTACAGGATGGGCTGATCAACCAGACAATCTTCGAGCCGCCGCACGGCATCAAGGCACAGAGCAACCCCGTCTCATCCATCGCGAGAGATGCCCTCATTCAATCGATTCAGCATCTGAAGGAGAAGGGAGCCGAAGCCGTCGTTCTCGGCTGCACGGAACTGCCGCTGGCCGTTACCGAGACTCGTCTCAGCGGGCTTCCGATCATAGATCCTACCCGTGTGCTGGCGCGGGCCCTTCTTCGTGAAACGTATCCAGACCGGATCAAATGACTGCGCAGCGCCGCATCAAGGCGTACATAGCATCATTATCGACGGCGTTTAGACTTGACTACGCGCAATCACGTGGCGAGCAGAGTCTTCGCTGAGGACGCTACGGCCGACTGATAGCGCCCGCCTGGTCACTCAGTATTCGATGCGGTCCTGCAATTCTCGCCACGTGTCGAACGGCTTCGTCGCCTCCTCCGGTAGCACGCGCTCCATCGGAATTCGTCTTTCGGATGGATCCCGCGCGATTTCCTCATAGATGAAGGCGTCATCGAAGCCTGCCTCCGCCGCATCCTGCTGCGTTGCTGCGTAAAAGACTCGCCGCGGGCGCGCCCAGTAGATTGCGCCGAGGCACATCGGGCATGGCTCGCAGCTCGTATAGAGATCACAATCGTCAAGTTGGAAGACGTCGAGATTGCGGCAGGCGTTGCGGATCGCCACGACCTCGGCGTGTGCCGTAGGATCGTTGTCGCTCGTGACGCGGTTTGTGCCTTCAGCAACGATCTCCCCGTCTTTCACCACGACCGCGGCAAACGGACCACCTCGACCTGCGATCGCGTTTTCACCGGCCTGCCGGATCACCCGGCGCATGAACTCTGCTTCCATCGTATTCATCGACCCGATATATTCGACCAAACGCAACATACACAGGAGCGACTTCTCAGGTAAACTCATGCAAAGCTTCTCCAGGCGCCTCGACGGATTGAGGCAGAGCGACATACGCGCGGTCACGCAGATGGTGAACGCCGTCGACGGCATCAACCTCGGCCAGGGGATCTGCGACCTGCCCACGCCCGAGCCCATCAAGCGCGGTGCAAAGCAGGCGATTGACGAGGATCGGTCGATTTACTCCAGCTACGCGGGCATCCGGCGTCTGCGCGAGGCGATACTCGAAAAGGCGCAAGCGTTCAACCGGATTCCCGCCTCGTCAGCGGATGAAGTGATGGTAAGCTCGGGCTCCACCGGCGCATTCGTGGCGGCGGTTTTTGCGCTGCTCGATCCCGGCGACGAAGCCATCCTCTTCGAACCGTTCTATGGCTATCATCTCAACATCATCCGCCTCACCGGGGCGACCTGCCGCTTCGTTCACGTTGCACCGGATGATGGATCGGTCGATTTTGATGCGCTGGAGAACGCAATCAACGATCGGACACGCGTCATCATCCTGAACACGCCGACGAATCCGTCAGGCAAGGTGTGGACGCGTGACGAGTTGACGCGTCTCCTCACGATTGCAACCCGCAATGACCTCATCATTATTTCGGATGAGATCTACGAGTACATGACGTATGACGGGCACGAGCACGTATCTCCCGCCTCGCTTCCGGAAGCCTTCGAGCGCACAGTCACCATCTCGGGCTTCTCGAAAACGTACAACATGACCGGATGGCGCCTCGGATACGCCGTTGGACCGGAGCACGTCGTCGAGCGGATGGGGCTGCTGAACGACCTGTTCTACATCTGCGCACCAACGCCGCTTCAATACGGCGTTGCACATGCGTTTTCGATGGGAGACGCGTACATCGACAATCTCCGAAAGGATTACGCTGAACGGCGGGCCCTGCTGTCGGAGACGCTGGAGGAAATCGGATTCAGCTTTCGGCGCCCCGAAGGAGCCTATTATATTCTGGCTGATTTTGAGCCGATGCGGGAACGCTTCGCCGGCTTCGGCGATGACCGGGAGGCGAGCGAGACGCTCATCACACAAGCAGGCGTAGCGACGATTCCAGGCAACTCGTTTTTCCAGGATCCCGTGGACGGGAAGTCCCTGCTGCGCTTCTGCTTCGCCAAAGAACTACCGACTCTTGAACAGGCGTGCCGGCAACTTCGAAGTGCATTCGGCCGCTAAACATTCCGAACCGAAGAACGCAGCAAACAATGTCCACGAACTACAACCTGGTCGGTAAACAGGTACGTGTGCACCTCTACACGCACGGCGGCATTTTGCTCGGAACGCTTGTCGGCCGCGTGGCGGACGTAGCCTCGGACGTCCCCGTGGGCCAGGATGCAGCCGGCAACGAGATGAAAAAGGACCTGGCTTATCTCGTCGACATCGAGCCGGGGAAAGATCAGGATGGTGAGCCAGTGCCGTATAAGAACTCGGCCGGAACGGAAAACGAAGGCTGGTTCGCCGTGCAAGACCTCGAGGTCATCGACGAAGGCTGGTCAGACAAAGGCATCAGGTTCAACTGAGCGCCGGCCTTTCATTCGAGCGTGAGCTCTCGGAAGTGCGGGATGTCGCTGAGGAATTCCGTCTTGCCGTTCTCGAAGTCGACTCTGAAGCAGTAGTGTTCGAGTCCGTTGGAGACCGCAACGTGCGTCGCCCCGACGACGAGGTTGTACCGCCCGGCTTGCTCGAACGTCGCCTGCCGGATTGCGACTTCCGGCGCCTTGCACTCAACGAGGAGCACCGCCCGCGCCTGCCGATCGTAAGCCACGATATCCGCCCGCCACGGCATCTCCTGATAGCGGAAGCCACGTTCAACGGCGAGTAGCGACTGCGGGTACCCCCGATGCGCCGTCAGATATCCTATCACGTGCTGGCGCACCCATTCTTCAGGTGTGAGGGCGACGAATTTCTGGCGCACCGGACATCGGATCCCGTAGCGTCCTGCCCCCTCATCGCGAAGATGCGGCTGAATACCAGGAAGTGTGAGGGTCGGAAGCTGCATTTGATCAGTGTCGGGACAACCGCGAACGCGCGGCCTCGGCGTAACCTGTGAGCTCGACGTATCCAACGCCCTGCACGTCCGTTCCCTCAACCATTCCAGCTACATCAACGGCACCCTCCCAGTATCGCACAGCAAAATCCAGCTCCTGGTGCTCCATCACCGGCTCAATGATCAGGTCGATGTCAAGATGTGGAGCACGCAGGCGCCATCCGGAAGGATACGTGCCACCGAGTGGGCTCTCCCATTCGTCTCTCGCCTCGAGCGTTGACTCCTCATGAGTGAAGGGCCGGCGCGCGCCTTCCTCATCGATGAGCACACCACCGGAGTAATCCGTTGGCTCGCCTTCCTCGTCACGAAGCTGGTAGTACATGATGTCGCGTCCATCGTCCAGTTGAAGGGCAAACCAGTCCCACCCGCGGATGTCTTCGCCGAGCACGCTCGTGCTCCACTCGCGATCCAGCCAGCTCGTGCCCGTAACATTGAAACGACTGCCTCCGACGCTGATCGTGCCTGTGGTCGACCAACGAGTTACGGTATAATAGTAGGATGCATCTCCGGGATTGGGACCTTTGCGATCCCAGCCGCCGGCGCCGTGCAGTACGATCGGCTTCGATGCCTCGAGCTGGAGTTCGAGCGAGAGATCATCCGCCGATGCTAGAATCTGTTGATGATTGAACGACGAGTCGAGTGCGGAAACGCTCCAATCCTCAAGCCATACTTGATAGGGATGGGCGCGCGCTCCGGCCAGTCCCGCAGATCTACGGCTGAAGCGTTCCTCGGCCACGATCACATCACGCTGCACATCCGAGACAGCGAAGTGCGCCATGAAGAGCTGGTCCGTTGCCCACGATCCATCCCCAACGACACTCTCGTCAGGCGGACGAAGCGACGTTCGGAAGATCGTAAACTGATATCCGAAACGCCGACCGGCTTCATCCACAAGATTGCCGGTATAATACCACCACTCGGTCCGGTACTCGGGATGCGGTCCGTGATCCTCCGGAAACACGAACGCACGCGGCCGATCCGCACGCGCATAGCCACTTGTGTCGGTGGAAAGCGCTGCTGCCACATCGAGCGAAGTATCCGACGAATCGGCCGGCTCGTTGCATCCCCACAAGACATGAACGCCCGCAAGGACCGCGACGACGATCAGTATGCGGTGGGTTCGGTTGATGATCATTCGTCTCTCAGAGCGAGGCCCGGATTCGTTCGTGCCATGCGCCAGGCGGGATACAGCGCGCCGAGAAAGGCCGCAACGACGGCAACGAGCACGGCCTGAAGCAACACGTCCGGCGGAATAGTGAACTGAAGCGTCCATCCGAAAGACCGCTTGTTGATGACGTAAACGAGAACAACGGCGAGCATCAATCCCAACGGAAGCGCGAGAAGACCCGAAAGCAGGCCTGCGAGCAATGACTGGATGGAAACGTAGCCGCGCACCTGCCGAGGTGTGAAACCCTGCGCGCGCATAACTGCGATCTCCTTCACCTTCTCGAGCTGCAAAGACATGAAGGCCGATATGACACCGACGAAGGCAACGAGGATCGTCAGAAGGCGCAGGATCGAGGTGATTTGAAATGTGCGATCGAATACGTCGAGCGAAGCTTCGCGCAGGCCGCGATTGGAACGAATGACGAGGTCCTGGAGGCCCGCAGTTTCTTCCCGCACGCGCTCCATCACCACATCAACGTCCTGACCCGGCGACACCATGAGCGATATCCCCGACCGAATGCGATCGTCGTACAGGCTCTCGTAGAGCGGCCGGCTCATCATGATCACGCCTAAGTCAGATCCATAATCATAGTAGACACCGGCGACGGGAAGACGCACCGTTCCCTCATCCGTAGGAACTGCGAGACTATCACCGCGCGAGACGCTCGATCGAAACGAGAACGGCTCGGATATCAGGATCGCCTCACCGGTTGTAAAGCGATCCCACGCCAACTGCGGATCGCCGTCTTTCATGCGGTACGCACCGGCGTCTTCCGGATCGGCATCTATCGCAACAAGATTCGCGGGGCGTCCCATTACATTGATCTGCCGAGAACGAACCGTGTAGGAGCGGTCGACTCCTTCCACATTGCGGATGCGCCTCAATACGTCGGGCCGAAGTTCGCCTTCTCCACCGCGTGAAATTAGCGACGGCGGCTGCACGTAGATGTCGGCGCGGAGGGTGTGCCCGAGCCACACGTCGACCGTATCGCGAAAGCTTTCTACCATGACGCCCACGCCGATAGTCGCTGCAATCGCGACGGTAAGGGCAGCGACGGCCACGGCGAGACGGCTGAGGGACGTTGCCAAACCGCGGGCAGCCATGCGCCCGGTGAGACCGAAGATCCAACCGGAAGGGCGTGTTACAAGGCGCGTGAAGCCGATTGTGAGCATCGGTACCAGCAGCGCAAATCCAAGAATGAGCCCGAGCAACCCGACGTAACTGAGTACGATGCTCCGCCCGGAGAGTAGTAGCACTGCGCATCCTGACGTCAACATCAACAGACCTGTCGCAGCCAGCCACGGAGCGCGGCTCCTACTTCGCTCTTCCTCGCTCGAACGCTGAAGTGCGATGGTTGCGGGAAAACCGGCTGCTTCTCGAGATGGGAAATACGCCGTCAACAACGTCGCGCCGGTTCCGAGGAAGACACCCTTGACAACCGTCCACGGTGTTGGGGAAAGCGAGCTGACGTTGACCACAAAGTACAGGTCGTTGATCGTCTGCGTGACGAGGCCGACGAGTTGGCTCGCCAGGAGATAGCCGAGTGCGAATCCTGCTGCCGTCCCGAGAATGGCAATTACAAATGCTTCAAGGAGTACCGACTGTGCGATTTCACGCCTCGTCACCCCCATTGCACGCATTCGCCCGATCACGCCCTGCCGCTGGACAACGGAGAACGTCATCGTGTTGTAGATGAGGAACATCCCCACAACCAGCGCCAGCAGACTCAGCGCCGAGAGATTAAGTTCGAATGCGCGCGTCATCTGCTCCACCGTTCGCGTCCGCGCCTCCGACCTCTGCACGCTAACTCCGCCCGGAAGGTGAGCCTCAATCCGTTCTACTACGGCGGCTTCATCCGCTTCAGGGATGATGAGGTCAATGAAGGACACCTCACCGCGCACGTTGAACAGGCGCTGCGCGGTCGCGATGTCTACGATTGCGAGATCCTGAAGAGCGCGGCGCATCCGCTCATCGCCTGGCTCGATCAGAGCGATCACACGAAGACTGTCGGTGACCCCTCCAACTTGCACGTCCAGCCAGTCACCCTCCGACACCGCCATCGACTCTGCCTGGCCGGTCGACAGCAACAACGAAGGCCGCGTCATGAACGTCCCGAGGTCGAAGTTTCGTTCGGAGGTATATGCGCGAAACGGCCCTTCAGCGAGCGGGTCGATACCCAGCATACGGATCGTTCGGCCACGCGAGCGCACGTAGCCTTCGACGACAGGCGCCGAATCGCGGAAGCCGAGATCCACGCGCAACATCCGGTAAACTGAATCCGGCAGCATCCCACCAGCAGGTTGAACCTGGTGCGTCGCACGTCCGGCGACGGCTTCAGTCGAAAGCGTGAAGGCTCGTCGGGCGCTGGATCCGGCGACATCGATGCCTACGACAACCGCCACCCCGAGTGCGACGCCGAGTATGCTGAGTGCGAACAGCCATGGATGACGCCGGTAGTAGCGCGCGCCCGAGCGTAGAAGCAGCCGCCTCATGGCGCCTCCGGCCTCACGTCGACTTCAACCAGTCGACCATGATCCAGGGTAATGACTCGGTCGGCGAGGCGAATCACATCGCGGTCATGCGTGGCGATGAGCATCGTCCGCCTGCGCTGCCGCACAAGTCGATCGATGAGGTCAAGGACATCCTCGGCCGTGTCGGCATCGAGGTTGCCGGTTGGTTCATCAGCCAGCAGAAGAGCCGGCTCATGGACGAGCGCCCGCGCAACGGCCACCCGCTGCTGCTCGCCGCCGGACAAACGATCCGGATAGCTCGCTGCCCGATCACGCAGGCGCACTTCTTCGAGCAACATCGCGACGCGATCTGCGCCGTCAGGCAAACGATTTAGCTCAAGCGGCATCCGAACGTTCTCCTCCACCGTGAGTGTGGGGATGAGGTTGAATGCCTGAAAGACGAAGCCGATGTGGAGCCGGCGGAAGAGCGTCCGCTCGTGCTCATTCATCTCGTGCAACGGCATTGCCTTGAACCGCACTTCGCCTTCATTGGGCCTATCAATGCCGCTGATCAGATTCAGCAGCGTGCTTTTTCCGGATCCACTACGGCCGAGAAGAACCACACACTCGCCTTCGCCGATCGTAAGATCGAGCCCGCGTAAAACCTCGCGGCGCCGCGTTCCTTCCTGGAATGAACGGTGTACGTTCGTCAGTTCTATCAACGGCTTCTCACTCCCGCCATCCACCATGATTCCTCCGTCAGCCGACAAGCGGAAGTTCTTGCTCGGGTCGAGCAATTGTTTACAGGCATCTGGATGGGTGATCCGGGTCGAGAACACATGAGTCGGACTGAAGCGCTCGCCCGGTCATCACCTCGCCGCTGATCTCGGCAAGGAAGCCATCAATCTGTTGCCGCCCGCGATATTGCTTTCCGCTTTCGCGAACTAGCGGAAGCTGATCGTGATCGTGATCACCAGCATCCGCCACTTCCACCTCGTGCGCAAGAACCAGCTCCTGCAGCCGCTCCTCGATCTCGTCGGCATACGGCGACTCAGGCGTCCTGATCAGATGTATCATGTCGATTAACCTCCTGATGTCAATCCCGGCACATCCCAAGCGTTGAAAGCCGCGCCGCGGAACCACATCGCCGGGTCAAGCGGTTCCGCAATCCCCTCCAGCCAATCCGATTACACATGAAAGAGCCATACGGAGATCGTATCCGCGTTGCCGCGGCGCAGTATTACGTGCGCCACATCGAGACGTTCGAACAGTTCGAGGACCAGGTTTCGGCCGTCGTCGAAACTGCGGCTGATTATCGGTGCCGGCTGCTGGTGATGTCCGAATACTTCACACTGCAGCTGATGTCGCTCGGAGACATCAAGCGGCCCATCGAGGTTCAGATCCGCGACGTGGCGACATACGTCCCGCGCTTCATCGACATGATGCAGCGCCTCGCTGTCGAGAACGGCATTTACATAGTCGCGGGCACCATCCCAAACATCGATGAGGGGGATGATCGCGTCTACAACGATTCGTTCTTCTTCTCGCCGCACAACCGCTTCGCGATCCAGGGCAAGATGCACATGACGCGCTTCGAACGTGAGGACTGGGACATCCAACAGCGCTCGGTGCCGCGCGTATTTGAAACGGATTTCGGGAAGGTCGCCATCGCGATCTGTTATGACGTAGAGTTTCCCGAGCTTATTCGCGAGATGGCGCGTGAGGGCGCCCACATCCTGTGCGTGCCCAGCGACACCGATGATCGCCATGGGTTTCTGCGAGTGCGTTACTGCGCCCACGCTCGCACGATCGAGAACCACATGTTCGTGATCAATTCGCCGACCGTCGGCGGACTGCCGCGCACGCGTGACTTCTCGCTCAACTACGGCCAGGCCTCGATCCTGACACCGAACGACTATGCCTTCTCCCGTGATGGAATCATGGCCGAGGGCACGCTCAATCACGAAGACGTAATCGTGGGTGAGCTTGATGTGCGTGTGGCGGAGGATGCCCGGTCGTTCGGCACCGTCATTCCGCTCGACGACAGCAAGTACACGAAGGAGCTTATCAAGCACATCGAAACGCAGACGATATGACCGGCGGCGCGTACCGCGTTCGACAGACGCAACCGCGCGATTTCCAGCGCATCGAGGACATCTCGCGGAAGATCTATCCGACCGATCTGCCGTGGTCGCCCGATTACGTGTCCGTGCACCTCGAGGTCTTTCCCGAGGGGCAGCTCGTCGCGGTCGACGCAGATGACTTTGTAGTAGGAATGGCGGCGAGCCTTATCGTCTCCTGGGACGACTACGACAACCTCGACAGCTATGACGACTTCACAGATAGCGGCTACTTCCGCAACCACGACCCGACGGGGCGCACGCTCTACGGTGCGGAGGTGATGGTTGACCAGGAGTTTCGTGGGAAGGGCATCGGTTCGGTGATTTACGAGGCGAGGCGGGAGCTCGTCCAGCGGCTCGGTCTACTGCGGATCCGCGCCGGCGCGCGCCTTCCGGGATACGCGGCTGTGTCCGGATCGATGAGCCCGCAGCAGTACGTCCGGGAGGTCATCGCTGGAGAACGCTACGATGCGACGCTTTCTTTCCAGCTAAAGCATGGGTTCAACGTGCTGGCCCTCATTCCAGACTATCAGATGCGCGATCCGAAGAGTCGCAACTATGCTGCGCTCATCGAGTGGCTGAATCCGGAGGTGGCAACGGATGAGGATCGGCGGCGCAGTCAAACCGTCTTCAATCGGGCGTGACGGTGGCGCTTCTCAATCCGACGGATTCCGCTCTAAGACGTCGGGAATCTTAAGTCAGCCAGTTTGACCAATGGATCCGGTCGTCTACGCAATTTCGCCGGTTGATCCGGGCATAGCGAGCAGATAAAGTGCTGCCATTCGGACGGCCAGGCCGTTCGTAACCTGATTGAGGATCACGGCGCGCTCGTGATCGACGACTTCGCTTTCAAGTTCGACGCCACGGTTTACCGGCCCCGGGTGCATGATCCAGAGGTCCGGGTTCGCATCGAGGTGGCGCCTGGTGATGCCGAAGCGTTCGTGATATTCCCGGAGGCTCGGGAAAAGCCCCTCATCCTGCCGCTCGACCTGGATACGCAGTGCCATCGCGACGTCGCATCCGTCAAGCGCCTCATCCAAACGGCTCGTCACACGTACGCCCATGCGTTCGATGCCGAACGGGATCATCGTCCGCGGCCCGCAGAGCGTCACATTTGCGCCGAGCGCGCGCAGGCCGTAGATGTTCGACCGCGCGACGCGGCTGTGGCTGATATCTCCGATGATCGACACGTTGAGCCCATCAAAGGACTGTATGATGTCGGACATCGTCATCAAATCCAGCAAGGCTTGAGTCGGATGCTCGTGAGCGCCGTCGCCCGCATTGATGACGACAGATTCCACGCAGCGTGTCAGGAAGTGCGCCGCTCCTGGAGACCGATGGCGCACGACCGCTACATCGACCTTCATCGCCTCGATGTTCTGCGCGGTATCCTTCAGCGTCTCGCCCTTTGCCACCGAGGAGCCAGAGGACGAGAAGTTGACGACATCCGCCGAAAGCCGCTTTTCCGCGAGTTCGAAAGACAGGCGCGTTCTCGTCGACGACTCGAAGAACAGGTTGCAAACCGTGATTCCCCTCAGCGTCGGAACGCGTTTGATCGGGCGTTCGAGCACCTCACGAAACTGACGCGCGGTGTGGAGAATGAGCCGGATTTCATCGGCGCCGTATGTTGCGAGGCCGAGCAGATGACGGTGGTGGAGCGACGAGATGCCGGGAGCTTCGATCACCGTTGTGTTTCCTGGGTCTGATCGTCGAAGGAGTTGAGGTCGACTAGCCAGACGCCCTCCTGATCATCGATTTCTGAAAGGCGGACTCGCACCTCTTCGCCCGGCAGCGTCGGCACCTGGCGTCCAATGATGTCGGCACATATCGGCAGCTCGCGCTCGCCGCGATCGATGATGGCAAGAAATCGCACCGAAGCCGGGCGTCCAAGATCCGTCAGTGCATCCAGCGCTGCTCGCGCCGTTCGTCCGGTGTGGATGACGTCGTCAACGAGCACGACATGCCGGCCGGTGACGTCGAACGGGACGTCCGTGACCCGCACCGTCGGCTGCGTTCGCATACGGAAATCATCGCGATACATCGTGGAATCGAGAATGCCCAGCGGCAACTCAACATCGTCTTCTCTCAGGATCCTTTCGCGGAGGCGCCGCGCAAGATGCACGCCGCGCGTCTGCATTCCGATCAGAGCCAATCTGGAGAAGGCTTCTCCGGGCTCTATCGCTTCGGCAATTTGATGCGCCATTCGGTCGAGCGTGCGCTCGAGCGCCGACACATCCATGAGTTGGGCCTTGATCCGATCCATTTGAGTCGCATGTACTCCGGGGCGGCCCAAGATACGCACGGAACCGGTAGCCGGTCACATGATCAAAGAGCCGACTCCGAACCTTGCCGGGATTTCATGGCCGCCTCCTCGCCTCTTCGCTTCCTTGACCCGATCGTCGTCTCGCGCCTCAACAACCTCGAGTTGCGAGCCCGAATGATCGTGGAAGGCTTCATGACCGGCATGCACAAGAGCCCGTATCATGGCTTCTCGGTCGAATTTGCCGAACATCGGCCGTACAATCCTGGTGATGAGCTGCGGCACGTCGACTGGAAAGTGTTCGCCAAGACGGACCGCCACTACGTCAAGCAGTTCGAGGAGGAAACGAACCTTCGGCACCACGTCGTACTCGACGTATCGCCTTCGATGCGATATCGGGAGCGGGCGGAGCTTAATAAGCTCGAGTATGCATCACATCTCGCGGCCGCGTTGCATTACCTGATGCTCAAGCAACGCGATGCAACCGGCCTCATCACCTTCGATGAGACCATTCAGACGCTGCTTGCGCCAAAGAGTACGCCGTCTTACCTGAGACAGCTGCTTGTGGAGATTGAGCGCATCAACACGAGCGATTCCACCAGGCGCAAAACCGGCGCTGCTTCCGCGCTGAGCCAGGTGGCTGAGCGGATCGGTAGAAGATCGCTCGTCGTCGTGATGACCGATCTCTTCGAAAACGTCGGGCGCCACAACGAGCTTCTTCGGGCGCTTCGGCATCTCCGGCATCGCGGCCACGAGGTGCTCGTCTTCCACATCCTGGAATCGGAAACGGAACGTCGCTTCCGATTTCCTGATGTACCGATGGTCTTTCGCGATATGGAAACCGGCGAGGAGATCACGCTGCAGCCGTCGCAGCTTCGGGATCATTACGAAGAAGCATCAACACATTTCTCTGATCGATTTCGCAGGCAGTGCCGCGAACACAACATTGACTTTGTGGAAGTGGACACGGCTCAGCCATACGACGAAGCCCTGCTCGCCTACATCAACAAACGTCGTCGGATGGCTTGAAGCCATTCTCCGTCCGGTTCGAATCTTACGGCCCGTCGTTACGTTTGTGATGATCTCGTTCAACCTTCCGATGAATCCATGACCGGCACCGTCCGCGGGCCTTCCATTGCTCGCTCACTATACTTCGTGCTTGCGCTGATCCTGTCGATCGGCCTACTGCCCTTTCGCGCGCTTGCGCAGGCGCCGAAAGCGCAGGTCGAGACGCCCCTCACGCCTTCCGTCTTCGAGGATCCCTCTCTCGCCACACGTTTCGCAGAGACCATTACGGCGAATGAACTCGCCGCTCACCTCTACTTCTTTGCGTCCGACTATATGGAAGGACGCGAAACGGCCGCCCGCGGGCAGCGCCTGGCAGCAAAGTACCTCGCGTCGCAGTATCAGCGACTCGGGCTGACGCCATACGGCCGCGTTCAGACGGATAACGAATTGGACCTGCGGCGATTCTTTCAGCCGTTCGACGTCTACTCCAGCCGACTGCAGTCTTCTGCCATCGAGGCGCGTGTTGGCGATGACGTCATCGCCTCGACGACCTTTGGGCCCGGAAAATCCGACGGCAATTCGTACTTGAGCTTCGGCACGGTTCCCGAAGTGACCGCCGGCGTCGTCTTTGCGGGATATGGAATCCAGGATGGCGCCTACGACGACTATGCCGCCCTGGCCGATGCGGGGATCACGACCTCAGGGAAATGGCTCCTGATTCTGGGCGGCGAACCGACCTCCCCCACGGGCGGAAGCCTTCTTTCAGCAGATGGCGAGCCGACGGACTGGTCGACCGCGCTCTGGAGCAAGATCCGCGCGGCCAGCACGAGAGGCCAGATGAGCGGCATCATGATCGTGAATGATCTTGGACCACTCGGTGAGGATGTCGATGCGACCGCGCGCCAAATTGCGGCCAACGTCGGCGAGAGCATCGGAGCCATATCGCTCGAGCCATCGGGAGCGCGGCGTGCGTTTCCGCCTGTGCATGTCGTGTCGTCGGAATTCGCCAACGCACTACTTGGACCCACCGGGCGCGATGTCGAGAGCCTGAAGCAGGAGATCGATGCGAACCTGACGCCCGTCGTGTTGGCGGTTGACGGGGTGGAAGTGACGAGCACGCTGGATCACGGCAGCGTCCCGCTAACGACGGAGAATGTGGTCGCTGTTGTCGAGGGCACGGATCCTGAGCTGAAACATGAGTTCGTCATCTTGACCTCGCACTACGATCACATCGGCTTCGAGACGGATGCGGACGGAAATCGTCAGGTCTACAACGGAGCCGACGACGACGGTTCGGGTACCGTCGCGCTGCTCGAAATCGCGGACGCGTTCCAGGCGGCGAAGGACCACGGCTTTGGCCCGCGCCGCTCAGTCATGTTTCTGAACGTGACGGCTGAGGAGAAAGGGCTGATCGGATCGCGCTACTATTCGGACATCGACCCGATCGTGCCGCTTGAGAACACCGTCGCCAACCTGAACATCGATATGATCGGTCGTCATGACCCGACGTATCCTGGCGAGACGACCGACTATGTCTACATCATCGGCGGCGACCTCATCTCGCAGGATATCCATGACGTGAATGAGGGCGTGAACACAGTGATCGGCTCATCAGTCGAACTCAGCGAGCGGTTCAATGCGCCTGATGATCCGAACCAGTTCTACCGCCGATCGGATCACTGGAACTTCGGCAAGCACAACATCCCATTCATCTTCTACTTCACCGGCACGCATGAGGACTATCACGGCCTCGGCGACACGCCGGATAAAGTCGACTACCCGCGACTCGAGCGCATCAGCCGGTTGATTTTCGGCACAGCCTGGCAGCTTGCCAATCAGGACGAGCGGCCGCAGGTGAGTGGCGAAGGCTTCAATTAAGTCTTCGGATCTCCGGGCAATCGGAACGGGGACGTAGCTGCCGGCTGCGTCCCCGTTTTGTTAATATCAGCATGACAACCGGTCAAACACTGCAAACGTCATCCTCCAAACACCATGATGCATTTACCACCGTTCCCGGGATTTCGTGAGGAAGGGTTGCAGTTCATGCGCGACCTGAAGGAGAACAACGACCGCGATTGGTTCAAGCCACGGAAAGTGACCTATGAGGATGAGCTGGTCTGGCCGATGCAGTGCCTGATCGCGGAACTCTCGGCAGAGGCGGCGAGGCACAACATCCCGCTAACGGCCGATCCGCAGAACGCCATATTTCGCATCTACCGCGACATACGGTTCTCCAAGGATAAACGGCCCTACAAGACGCACATCGGCGCTGTCCTGACGCGGTCGGGCGATCGCAAGGAGCCCGGCGGACTATACATCCATATCGAGCCGGGGCAGTCTTTTATCTCAGGAGGATTCTGGCGCCCGGAGTCGAAACTCCTTCAATCATGGCGACAGCAAATCGAGCAGTTGCCCGATCGATTCCTGGCAATCGCCCAGGCAGTGGAAGCGGCAGGGATGGATCTCGACAGCGACGACAAGCTCAAGCGTATGCCACGCGGTACCCAGCTTGGCCCGGATCACCCGGCCGGGGAATACCTTCGGTGGAAGTCGTTCCTGGGTTCACGAAAGGTCGCCGATGAAGAGCTGCTCAAACCCTCGTTCACCGCGATCGCCGTCGAAGCGATGCGTGGTGCGCTTCCCTTGCTTGAGTTCGGGTGGAAGGTACAGGACGGCGATCCTGGCTAAGGTAGGCGCCGTTACGCCGCCGGTGCGTTCACCGCTTCCACTCGCGAGATCTGCGGGACCGACCGCTTCAGCGCCTGCTCGATTCCCGCTCGGAGCGTCATCGTGCTCATCGGGCACGTGCCGCAGGCGCCCAGCAGCTCCAGTTCGACGACGAGGTCGGGCGTGATGTCCATCACACGAACCGAACCACCATCGGCCATCAGATACGGCCGGATCATATCCAGCGCCTCCTCAACACGCCGCCGCAGTTCCGGATCGGCTCCAGGGTTGAAGTCGAGCTCGTCCCGCAAGTCGTGATTATTCTCCTGGGTCATGATAACAAAGAGATGGTCGATCGGTGGAGCGGATCATACTCGGCTCCGATCGAAAAGATCAGCAAGCAGAGCCTTCGGATCAACGATAGAGAATCTCAACCTTCTGCGTAGCCGGCTGCTGCGCATTGCGCAGTGCGACCTGAAGCGATACCCGGCGCGCAGCGTCATCAAAAGCTTTCGCTGATGCGCTCTCCGGCGCCGCGGCTACAACCGGCGTTCCTTCATCTCCCGTCTCCCGAACTCGCTGTTCGAGCGGAATCTCTCCAAGGAACGGAACTTCGAGATCGCCTGCCAGCTTGCGCGCGCCGCCTTCACCAAAGAGATAGTACTTCTTGTCGGGCAAATCCGGCGGGATGAAGTATGCCATGTTCTCTACGATACCGAGCACCGGCACGTTCACGTTGTCGAACATCGACACGCCTTTGCGGGCGTCGGCGAGCGCAACTTCCTGAGGCGTGGAGACGATTACCGCGCCGGTCAGCGAGACTGATTGAACGAGCGTAAGCTGTATGTCTCCCGTTCCGGGCGGCAGATCGAGCACGAGGTAATCCAGCTCGCCCCACTCCGCATCACCCAGGAACTGACGCACCGCATTGGATACCATCGGGCCACGCCAGATGACGGCTTTATCGAGGTCAACGAGAAAACCCATCGACAGCAGCCGGACACCGTGTTTGTCGATCGGAATGATCTTGCGCTGTTCATTGACGCGCGGCTTGGCATCCATCGCACCAAACATCGTGGGAATGGACGGGCCGTAGATGTCGGTATCGACAAGGCCCACGTCGTATCCCTGCCGCGCGAGCGCAACGGCCAGGTTGGCGGCTACCGTACTCTTGCCGACGCCGCCTTTGCCGGAGGCCACAGCGATTAAATTCGTCGCGCCCGTCTCGATAGTCGATCGTCCGCCCGAACCTGCCGGCGTCTCACCGAGACCTATCATCTCGTTGTCGATCGCGACGTCGACCTTCGCCTCGGGCCACAACTGGTGCACGGCTTGCTTCGCGACTTCATCTACCTGCTTCGCGAAATCAGACGCAGGGTCTTTGACGACAATCGTGAAGGAAACCTGATCACCGGCCACCTTCAGATCGCGCACCATATTGAGGCGGATCAAATCCTTGCCGCTTTCCGGTTCGACGACGCGGGTAAGTGCCTGGACGATATTCTCTGCAGTGCTCATTAGATCAGGGCGTTCGTTCGGACGGGCTAGCCCTACGATGGACGTACGGTCGGGGTCCCCACCTCTCGAGGATTCGCAGCAACATCAAATAAGGACGAACAGGTCCGAAATTATGCAGCCTTCGCGACAACGTGGTCACGGCGCGCCATGACGGCCCACCAGTCGCCCTCTTCGTATTCCCGCTCGATGCTGAAGCCATTCTCCTGCAGCGCCGATGCCATTCGAAGTCGGTCCTGAAGCATCATCCCCGACATGACGAGCCTGCCCTCAGCGCCAAGTCTTCGATGAAATTCCGGAAGCAATCCTAAAAGCACGTTCAAGTTGATGTTGGCGAGAATGACATCGACCGCTTCGCCCTCCTGCACCGCCTCGATCCCACCGAACCTCACGTCCACGCGATCCTGCACGCCGTTGAGGATTACGTTCTCCCCACCATTCTCAAACGACCACCGATCGACGTCAAACGCGATCACCTGCTGGGCGCCGCACTTCGCAGCCGCAATTGCCAGGACGCCCGTGCCGGTGCCCGCATCGAGTACGAGCGTTTCAGTGAAGTCGATACCCGCCATCAAGCGAAGCATCAGTCTCGTGCTTTCGTGATAGCCGGTCCCGAAACTCATCTTCGGATCAACCTCGAGAAGAATCTTGTCCTGATGCTCCGATGGCAGTTGTGCCCACGTCGGCTTGATGATAAACGGAGGCACAACAACCGGCCGCACCGTCTCTTCCCAGCGGGCGTTCCAGTTCGTTGGCTCATAAACGACTTCTTTAAGCGCAGGCTCGATCCCTTGCGAGATGAGCCACTGCTCGATCCACTCGCGTGAGATGTCGTTCCAGCGCGATGCAGGTACGTAGGCTTTAAGCACCTCGTCTTCCTGCTCGAACGCCTCGAAATCGAGGTCATTGAGCTCCGCGATCAGGAACTCATGCAGATCCTCCGACACCGGAATCGTCACTTCAATCGTTTGCATCACACTCAGGGTCGTCGCAGGGTAATCCCCCATTGTTCGGGTTCGGATGGCGCTTCACCCGACCGAAAATCACCGTAGGCGTGGGAGAAGTCGGTCTGGTACTGGACCAGATAACGTCCGGGTTCGAACGTAATGACGCCGTCAAACATCCGATTTCGACGATGCCCACCGGCGGGCTCCGTGTTCGAATATGTCATCTCCCACACAGTCTGCCCCGTTTCCACATTCTCGATCCATGCGTAATCATACCTGTTGCTGAGGGTGATTTCACCCAGGGCGTGCACGTCGATCTCCGTGGTACGATCAATGTCAAAACGCTGCGTCCGACGTTGTTCGTTGCCGACGCGAGTCAGTGCAACCAGTACGGGACCGTCTGATGCAACTGACTCGGGTGGTGCGGGTGGTGCAGGCGCCGCCGCCGGCTCACCCGCATCCCCATACTCGACGTTGCCAAGAGCTCGCCCGTCGAGCGTGAAGAGCGTAACGCCCCACCGGTCGGGATGATCAGGTTCACCGTTTCGCCAGTCATCGTACGCGTGCGATCCGTCTGTCCGATACTCGAGTTGATATTCACCCGGCTGAAGTGTCAGGAAACTTATCTGCCGCCGGTTGTTCTGGTGCCCGCCCGCCTGCGTGGAGCCTTCTGCCGTCATCTCCCAGACCAGCGTATCCGTATCGCTGGCGCGGAGCGTTCCGTAGTCGTAGCGTGAGCGCCCAATCTCTCCCACCGAGTAGATGATCACCGGCGCCGGTTCATCCACACGAATCGTTGCCACGCGATGCTCATCATTCCCCACCGGGGCCAGACTGATCGCCGGCCGCCGCTCGATCCAGGGATCGAACCGCGTTATGCGGGAAGTGTCGGCGGGATTGACGAGGTCGAGGCGTAGGCCCCATGCTTGCGGATCGAAAGGAGGATTGGCCCGCCATCCATCGAACGCGTGCCCCGGGTCGGTGGAAAATCCAACGGAATGGATGCCGCTCTCAAGCGTCATCGTGCCGCGATAACGCCGGTTCACGTCGGATCCACCCGCCCAGGTTGCGTTCTCATCGCTCAAACTCCAGACGGTATCATTGGCCGGCGCGCGCCGGATCCATCCGTAATCGTAAATGCGATCGGTAACCTCGCCGATGCTGTACAGATGAACATCAACCGGAGACCGCACATCGAACAGCTCCTCTGCCGTCCGACGGTTCATCATCGGGCCCGACGTCCAGAACGGCTTCGGCGCGTCCTCTCGTAGCTCTTCGATCGAGACCGCGGTCACGGAGCCCTCAGAACCATCTACCGGGTTAATGATCAGCGACCAGTTCCCCGCATCATTAACCCAGTGGAGGCTCTCATCGAAAATCCGGCTGAAGAACGACCGGCTCGAGCGGGACGAAATGTCGTTGCCGTAGCTCGTGAAATAGGCCTCGTAAATTCCTTCATCCAGCGCCAGAACGGTGTCTACATGCACGAGCATGCCGCTTCCGCGGGAAGAATGGGCATGACTCATGATCCAGACCGGCTCACGCGTCGAATGGTCGAGAATCCAGGCGTAGGCTGCGAGGGACGTATCGGACCGGCTCTCGATCGATCCGCTTGATGTCACATGTATTCGGCTTGTCTCTTCGAGCCGGAACGCCCCTTCATGCAGGCGACTGACCCCGATGTCGGAGAAGGCGATCACGCCGTTCGGCCGGCCTTCCCCGCCGAAAGCACGCGCCAGAACAAGCACGGTAAGCATACCGAGCACGACTATTTGCAGGCGGACAATCTGGCGGCGCTTCATACGTGGGGTGGATGTGGTGCGGTGTCTACGCCGGGATGCTTTTGAAGTTACTGCCAGTCGAAGGATGCCTTGGCGGCCATCGGCGCGTGTCGCCGGTGTAACATTCGCGGGCCTGTTGTAGTATTACGCAGCGTCTGAGCACAGACCTGCCCCCGCACCCTTTAGCTTGCATGGCCCTACCGGTTCATTTTGACCGTATCACAGCGCCTCTTATGCGCGGCCGTGGGCGCACGTGGCTGTTGCTGCTGCTTTTTGGTATCGGCTACGTCGCGGGAGTAGTATACCACGTCGCCGTCTGGGCATCGCAGACGCCCGCCGCTCCGGGTGTTGCTCTCACGTACAACGTCATGATCATCGCGTCGTACGTGCTGCTGTTCGTATACCTTTCGGACAGGGTTCGGCAGCATCGGACAGAGCCCGCGCGCATCTTCTGGAGCATCCTGCTCATCGCGATCGGCTTCTCAGTCTTTGCGGGGCTGCTTGCGTGGGTGAGTGAAGCCGTCTCGCCGGACGTGCTTGTGGAGGCCGATATCCGCGGTTTCGAGCTGGATACGGGAGTTCCACTGACTCCCGCCACCGTTGTTAAGATGAACATGGTGGCACTGATGGAGGCGAGCTTCGCCTTCCTCCTGCTCATCCTGCTGCGCGAGCTCGTCCACTTCAAGCGCACGCGCCGCAGCATGCGCAATTGGATGCTGATGATCGTGCTGATGGCGTTCACGTCGCTCCTGTCGTTCATGCGCTCGCCACAGGAGGAGCTGAGCGTGCTGCAGGGCATTGCGCTGCTTCCAACGGTCGGGTTGATGGTGACCAACTCCTTCCGGCTCTCGTGGGTGGTTTATCTGTCGTTCCGCGAGAAGATGACCATCATCGGCCTGTCGCTCTTGTTGCTGATTGGTCTCGCGGTTGGGATGGCCACAGGTGGTGATGAAGGCTTCCTGCCACGCGCGGCCGTCTATCTCCAGCACTACAGTTACCCGCTGGGCTCGTTCACGCTGCTCGTCTCGATCTTCGCGATCTTGTACAGCTTGACGGCGCTCCTCTCGCTGATCTTCCATCTTCCGACGACGGGTGATTTCCAACGGAAGACGGGTGAGATGGCCGCCATGCATTCGCTCGCCTCTCTCGTCAGCCAGGTTTTTGAGCCCGAGCGTCTCTTCGCCAGCATCACGGAATCGCCCGTTGATGCCGGGACGGCGCAAACAACGTGGCTGGCGATGCGCGACTCACGCCGCGGTTCGTTGAAAGCCGATGTAGTAGCGAGCAGCAACATCCCCGTCGAGAACGTGACGCGCCTGGTGGACGTGGACGCCATCTTCGAGGAAGTCCAGGCGAAGGGCTCACTGATCGTGCTCGAGGAAGCGGCTGCCGATCACCGTGTCGATGCAAAGCCGGGCGATGGCCTCGGCAGCCTGCTCGTGGTTCCTCTGATGGCACGTGATGTATGCCAGGGGGCGCTTTTCGCTGCGCGCGACGTCGCGCATGGTTTTGAAAAGGATGAGATCGAGGCGCTGACGGTTTTCGCTGCACAGGCGGCGCTGGCGCTCGACAACGCGATGCTCTTCGAAGAGAAGGTCGAGAAGGAGCGCCTTACGCGGGAGCTTACTATTGCGCGGGAGGTGCAGCAGCGGCTGCTTCCGCAGCAGCTACCGAGAGTGCCAGGTCTTTCGCTGGCGGCTTCATCGGTCTCGGCTCAGGAAGTCGGGGGCGATTATTATGACATCGCCCGAATCGATGAGCACCGCCTCGCGTTTATCGTTGCAGACGTATCGGGCAAGGGTACCTCCGCAGCATTCTATATGGCAGAGCTGCAGGGGATATTTCACGCGCTTGCACCTCTTGCTGAATCACCGGCTGAGTTCCTCGTTCATGCAAATCGTGCGTTGGCCAAGACTCTCGAGCGGCACGTATTCATCTCAGTAATTTACGGTCTGATCGATACGGAGAAAGAGGAACTGGTGATGGCGCGGGCGGGCCACTGCCCCGCCGCTACGATCAGTTTGAACGGGCGTGCCCGCCTCGTGCGCTCTGCGGGCCTCGGGCTCGGGCTTGATCGAAGCGAAAACTATGGACGTTCGCTGGCAGAGGAACGCCTGCGGCTTCAGCCCGGAGACGTTTTCGTACTCTATACAGACGGGATCGTCGAGAGCCGAGCCGACAGTGGCGAGGAGTTTGGATATGACCGCCTTCTTAGCTCACTCAGCCGGCATCGCCATGAAGACGCAGACGTCCTGCACGAGAACCTGCTTAACGATCTCCACGCATTCCTCGGGCATGAGCAGTACGACGACGACCTGACGCTCCTCGTGATGAAATGGGGGGGCGTCACGACGACGAACGCGCCGGAACACTCGAACAACCAGGTCGCAGGCCAGGCAGCCGATGCCGAACCTGCCCACGCAGAAGGCACCAATTAACTTTACGAATCAAGACTTATGAGCAGCTTCTCTGTCGGCTTCAGAACCATAGATTCGGTTCAAGTACTGGATCTAAATGGTGAGTTGGATGCACACACCGCATCCGAACTCGAGGCTGCGTTTATGAAATGCAAACAGGAAGGCCGGCACAACATCGTCGTCAACGGAGAGAACCTGCAGTACATCTCCAGTGCCGGACTGGGCGTCTTCATGGCATACATCGAGGATGTTCGCGAGAACGATGGTGACATAAAGATCGCCGCACTGCAGCCGAAGGTCTTCAACGTGTTCGATCTACTTGGCTTTCCTCTTCTTTTTGAAATCGTACCGGATGAAGAGGAGGCCATTTCCCGCTTCTCCGACGCCCAGCAGGCCTGAGACCGGCGAACCAGTGGCAGAGCAAACACATAGACTCGAAATCCCCAGTTCCACACGGCACCTGGCTGAAGTGCGCCGGTTCGTGGAGCGCTACGCCAGAGAGGTCGGGCTCTCAGAGGAGATGGTCGATCAATTTCGGCTCGCCGTCGATGAAGCTTGTACCAACGTCATCGAACACGCGTACCGAGGCGACGAATCGTACATGATTTCGATCTGCGTCACGACCACGCGTGACCGATTCACTGTCGTGATTCGTGACAGGGGCCGTGCATTCGAGCCGCAGAGATATCAGAGTCCGGACCTGTTGGATCTCGTGCAGCAGCGTCGAGATGGTGGCTTCGGCGTCCACCTCATGCGTCGTTTGATGGATCGCGTCGAATACCGGCGGCGTGGAGACTACAATGAGGTCGCGCTCACCAAGTACGTTGAAGCCGGCACGAGCAACAACGGCTCTAACGCCTCGGCGTAACCCTACGCAACGCCTCGATAAAGCGAAGCGATTCCAAACGTGAGCGGTCTACACTCGAGATCCTTGAAGCCGACCTCGCGCATGCGGCTCAGAAAATCGTCCCCGTCGGGAAACGCCGCGACAGAATCCGGCAGATACTTGTAGGCACCGTCGTTGCCAGAAACCGCACGCCCCACCCGCGGAAGCACGACGCGCGAATAGAGTCCGTAAACCTGCTTGATGGGGAACGTGCGTGGATGGCTGAACTCCAGAACTACGAGCGCGCCGCCGGGCTTTAGGACGCGATGGATTTCCGCCAGCCCCTTATTCAGATTCTCGAAGTTGCGAACACCAAAGGCTACAATCGCGGCGTCGAATTGTCGATCAGAAAAAGGCAGCCGCTCGGAATCTCCACGGCGTAGCTCAATCCGATCCTGCTCACCCAGGTCCAACACCTTCTGCCTGCCCACGCGAAGCATCTCCTCCGAGATATCAACCCCTATTACCTTCTCCGGGTTGACCTTCAGCGCTTCGATCGCCAGATCCGCCGTTCCCGTGGCCACGTCCAAAATGCGCCGCGGCTCCTGATCCTGCAGCATGGCGACGGCTTTCTTGCGCCAGCTCTGATCGATGCCAAGGCTCAGCACCCGGTTGAGCAAGTCGTAACGCGGCGCAATGGCGTCAAACATGGCCGCAACGGCCTCCTTCTTGCCTTCGGCCTCGCCCACCGGTGGATAGTCCTTCGCCATGCCCGCCTCGTTCAGCTGAGAAGTTGTGTGAGTTTCAGGAGCTCGTAGTTGATGTTCTTCTTGCGGCTCCAAACGTTCCGCATCGGCGTCAGTCTGACTTCATTGTTGATGATGCCGACCATCACGTTCGAATGTCCTTCGATTAAAGCTTCGACGGATGCGGCACCGAGCCTACTGGCCAGCACGCGGTCACGGGCGGTGGGCGAACCACCGCGCTGGGTGTGCCCGAGGATGCAGACACGCAGGTCGATTTTCGCAAACGCCTCATCAGCACGCAGCGCCCGCTCGATCTCATTGGCACCGCCAAGATCATCCCCTTCAGCAACCACGACGATCGATGATCGCGACTGTGCGGACATCAGTGAATGGATGCGCCGCTTGATGTCCTCCATTTCCGTCAGCGTCTCGGGGATGAGCACAAGCTCGGCTCCTCCACCGATCCCGCAGTTGAGTGCGATGAAGCCCGCGTCTCGACCCATCACCTCAACCAGAAACACCCGGTCGTGAGCGTCGGCTGTATCACGGATGCGGTCGATGTTTTCGATGGCGGTGTTCATCGCCGTGTCGTAACCGATCGTTTCGTCCGTTCCGAAAAGATCGTTGTCGATGGTGCCGGGGCAGCCGACGGCGGGAATCCCGTGCTCATCATAAAAGAGCGTCGCGCCTCGAAACGTGCCGTCGCCTCCGATACCGATGAGCCCGTCGATACCCATTTTCTTCAGGTTCTCGGCGGCAAGGTTGCGTCCTTCGGGCGTCTTAAACTCATCCGAGCGCGCGCTCTTCAACACCGTCCCGCCCTTTTGCAGGATGTTCGAGACGGACCGTCCGTCCATATCCACGAAGTCATAATCGATCATCCCGGCAAAACCACGCCGGATGCCAATGACTTCGAGGTCATGTGCGACGGCCGTTCTGACTACAGCGCGCACACATGCGTTCATTCCGGGCGCATCACCACCGCTGGTGAAGACGCCCACACGTCGAATTCCGCTCATCTGGATGGCCTTGAGGGTGGGGCCGCTCAGCTACCGGCGACCGGGCGGGCTACGAGTATGCCGATCTGACGACGGTTGTTCGTCACGTAGTTTTGAAGATCGGGCGAAACGAGGACTCCGCCTGATGTCGAGGCATGCAGCATCCCGATGGAACCATCTTCGTTCTCGAAAACAAGACCGGTGTGGGTGACATCCAGACCTTCGATGTTGGTAACCAGAGCGAGGATGTCTCCCGCAGCGAGATCAGGATAGGCAGAGCGGATTTCGTTCTGCGGGATGTAATGAAATGTATGCGTCGCAAGCTCCTCCTCCATCTCCCGGATGCACTCGAAGAGTTCGTCGTTGTCGACCAGGCGAGGATAACTGTCGCGATTCTGGGTCATGAAGTTGAAGCGCTTGTCGAGCGGGCGTCCGCCGGCTTCCTCGGTAACGTCCTCAACGATCCCGCGCGATTCGTTCTCGACAACCCACTCGGTGAAGTAGTGGATGCGGCTGCAATAGCCATCCATCTCACCACCACGATAGCGCGTCTCGAGCAAATTCGCACGAAACGCCTCCTCCGAATAATCCTGAGCTTTCACGGCGCGCGCCATTGCCAGAACCGTCTCAACGAAGGTTACGCAATCAAACCCGTCGAGGCGGCAGATCAGCGACTCGCCACCTGGTTCGTCCAGTATTCCGGCAACGTAAGGTTTGCCGCGAAGTTCGAGTCCGAGTTCCTGCATGACCTCACCGATCGGGCGCTCGTGCAGCTCCTCCTGCCGCGCCGTCGTCATGACGTCAGCGAAAACCCGCTTGCTGGCGTCATCCATCAGGTAATCATAATCCACCGTTTGCGCGACCGTCTGGACGGTGTCGCGGTCGGACGTGGTGGCCGCGTCATCGGGAGCACATCCCGCGCATATCAGGAAAAGGGTAAGGAGGATGTGCATCTTCGTGATTGGTTGCATGGGATGAGTGGTCATCTAAGGCAGTTTACCAGCTAACGTCTTCCGCCAGCGCGTCCGCGAGCTTGCGTTCGTAGCAGGCGCGCGGGATCTCGATGACGCCGAATCTGGCGAGATGTGGTGTCGAGAACTGCGTGTCGAGCAACGTGAAGCGACGACGGCGCAGCTGGCTGACAAGCGCAGCCAGAGCGATCTTGCTGGCGTCGGACTTCCGATGGAACATCGATTCACCAAAAAATGCTCCCCCGAGTGCTACGCCATACAAGCCACCGACCAGCTCTTCGTCAAACCAGACCTCTACGCTGTGTGCGTAACCCGCGCTGTGCAGCTCGCAGTAGACTGATATGATTTCGGGCGATATCCATGTCTGATCCCGATCAGCACAGGCTTGAATGACGCGCTCAAACGCGTGATTGGCAGTGGCGACGAACTCGCCGCGCAGGATCAATTTCCGCAGGTTCTTCGGCATGCGGAAGTCGTCCAGCGGAAGTATCGCACGCGGGTCCGGCGCATACCAGTAAATAGCATCGTCCTCCTCCGGATGCGCCATTGGAAAAACGCCCTGGCTGTAGGCAGACAGCACCAGATCCGCTGTCAACTCATCAGGGCGCATAGGAAGACGTGGGTGAGTATCTTGGCTGCGAACATTTCTACGGTGTATGGCTGAGTCGAATAGCGGCAATGCGCGGCGGTTCCGCGTCCACGTTGGTGATGAACCGCGCGAGATCATCATTGATGACGACCGTCTTCTGGTTGATGGCGTGGAGCGTGAGGCTTCGTTCCTGAAAGTCCGAGAGGGGCATTTCAGTTTGATTCTTGACGGAAGAAGCCACTCCGTGATCGTTGATTCTGATGAGTCGGGAGATCTGCAATTGCTGATCGACGGCCGCAGGATCGAGGTTCGCGTTCAGGACGAGAAGGCGATGCTGCTCGAGCGATTCGGGATGGCGAAGGAATCGGCTCAGGGTGTTCGCGAGATCCGTTCGCCCATGCCAGGCCTTGTCGTACGCGTTCTGGTCGGGGATGGAGAGGAGGTCGAATCGGGTGATGGGCTGGTTGTGCTGGAGGCGATGAAGATGGAGAACGAACTTAAAGCTGAAGCCGATGGCCGGATCAAGAAGATCCACGTGGCCACGGGGGATGCCGTTTCGAAGAATGCCCTGCTCGTTGAATTCGAAGTCTAACCAGACGTGACGCCGTGAAGGTACTCGTAACCGGAGCCACCGGCATGGTGGGCGCAGAACTTACCCGCCAGCTACTCGCTGAAGATGCCGACGTGCGCATACTCCGCCGCGAGACGTCTTCACTCGAGCTGCTCAGTGAAGCGGCCGATCATGTTGAGCATAGAATCGGGGACGTGCGGGATTATGACGCCGTCGCACGTGCGATGGAAGGCGTCGATCACGTCTACCACACGGCCGGATATCTCGGCTTCGCCGGTAAAGGAGATCGCGCATTACTGCATGCCATCAATGTCGAAGGCACGGCACACGTTGTCAACACAGCACTGAGAGCGGGTGTCTCTCGCCTCGTCCATACTTCGAGCATGGCTGCCTTCGGCCGGCCCGAACGGCCGCAGGGCATGATTGATGAAGCAACGCCCTGGACGCCGTCAAATCAGAACTCGCATTACGCTCAGTCAAAGTATGAGGGCGAGTTGGAAGTTCAGCGGGCCGTCGCCGAGGGCCTGGACGCAGTGATCGTAAATCCGGCGCTCATCTTCGGCATCGGGAAGCCGGGCGAGAACACGCGCGAGATCGTCGAGAAAGTGCGGCGCGGCCGTTTTCCGGGGATTCCCGCGGGCGGCACAAATGTGGTCGACGTGCGCGACGTTGCGCGTGGCCATCGGCTGGCAATGCTCAATGGCCGAACCGGCGAGCGGTACTTCCTCGGCAGTGAGAACCTGTCATGGCGTGATATCCTCGAGACTCTCGCTGAGGCGCTCGGCGTGAAGCCTCCTTCGCTCCGCATTCCGCCTCGACCTGCAATGGTTGTCGCACTCGTGATGGAGGCCATGGCGGCCATCACACGCACGCAAGCGCTCATCACAAGAGAAACAGTTCGAACGGCCAACCGCACATACCGATACTCGAATCAACGCGCGGTGGACGAGTTGAAGTGCACGTTCAGACCGTTCAAAGAAACCGCCGCCTATCTTGCGGACGAACTCGGGTAGCCCAGGGACTGATTACGCCAGGTGCCGCTCGACGCACTGAGGGCAATCGAGCCATTCCTCCGTTGGGATCGCAGAGAGCGCGCCCGGGCTCTGGCCTCGTTCGAAAACGGGCCGATAAAGTACTTCCCCCTGCCGGTGCTCCTCGCCACACGTATGGCAGGACATGGCATCGAAGAGCTGCGACGGAACGTAACCAGTGATCACCCAGCCGTCATGCCCGATGTGAGCCGCAAGACTCTCCAAGGCCGCACGGACCGTCCGCGATTTATTGCCGCCGTAATAGCTCCCCGACAGGCGCTCAAGGAGCGACACCGTTGAGTCGTCGAGCGTGAAATTCAATCGCTGCATGATCTTTCAGATTCAGATTCTGAGATGCCGTGCAGACCACAGCTTCCCGTCGAGCTCCAGTTGCGCCAGTGGCCGAGAATCAGGAGCGAGCTGCCTGAAAGCGTGACCACGGTTTCGGCCACTTCGCTACCCGGCGCCCCATGGCCCACCAGCAGCGCCGTCAGCACGATCAGAAGTCCCGTTCCCAGAAGGGAGAGTGTTCCGAACGACCCGTGACGCCGATATCCGTACCACATCGCGGTCAGCGTCGTCGGTGCAATGACAATGGCGAATGTGATGTGCAGCCACTGATGCGCCTGCGCCGCGACGGGCCAGAGCGGCAAAAACGCCAGCCCCACGGGCAAAGCAAGACAATGGACGACGCAGATGCTTGATAGGCTCAGGCCAAGGCGATCGAGGCCGGACGATCTGGCGACATCGTTGGCCGACGCACGGCGTCGTTGGAAGGCTCGGGGCATTGTAAAAACTCGATACACACTTACATACACACGAAAGGTGTATACCGCTCCGGAGCAGCGGTTCCCTGCCCAATCACCTTCCAGAAAAAGTAGCCCGGCTGCCTGTCTCGTGTGGAGTAAGCATCGAAATGTACCGCAGACCGCTCGTCGAAAGACTTGCCGTTCCGCCCTGCCCGCTGATGCGGCCGATCGTCATCCGCTCGTACGGGTGCGGAACGTCCACTATCATCGAGACTGTGGGAGAATCAACGCTCCGGTAAACGCGCCGAATGCCTACGGGGAAACCGGACGCCGTGAACTGAAGCTCCCACGCGGGCGGATCATCCAGAGCTGGACTCTGATCTTCCAACAACCACGGATAGCGCAGCAGCAAATCGGGAATCGCTTGGTTCGGGATGATCACGCCGTAGAACGCAGGCTTGGCTTTAACAAACTGCTCTATCGTCAGATCAGGATCGAGGCTCAGCCGCCGATATAGATCCGCAACGTCGAGACCTGCGAGATTGATACCGTTGTAGATTCCATGCCGGTTGTTCGAGCGGTACGTTTCCGCGTGCCAGCGGTCGTACTCGCTGTTCAAGAGCATATTGATCTCGAAGTGCAAATGGGCACGTCGCTTGTTTATCCCGCGTCCGGTGTAACCTACACGGCCGAGGCGGTCGCCTTGCGACACGTGCTGACCCTCCCTCACATTGACGTCTCCAAGGTGCGCGTAGAGGCTGTAGAACGGCGCGTCGCTCCACCAGTGCTCAACCACCACATACTTGCCGTAACTCGAAGCACCCGCGATCGGATTGACATAGACGACCGTTCCATCATCGATCGTGCGCACGGTGTCGAGTGGCTCTCCCTGTCGGTCGCGGTAAAGCGGCTGGATGTCTACGCCTTCGTGGAAGCGCGTGTAGATCAGTTCGCCGGCGGATCGATGCGGATTGCGCACAAACCCGTACTTGCCGCCCTGCCACGGACGCGAACGGCGACCCTCAAAAGTCCGGTCCGTGTACTGATAGAAGGACGGCCCATCATCCAGTAGAAGTGCGGTGTTGGATGTTGGCAGTATCAGCCTCAGCCCATCTGCGTCCGGGGTCTGAGGATCATGCGGCGCTTCTTCGACGACGACGACGTCAGGAATATAAACGGCCTGTGACTGAACCTGATGATTCACGCCAACGGCTGCCGCCATCATGATTAACGACACTATCGCTACTACTATTCCTCCTCGCCACATCACCTTCACGTCTCCGCCCAACTACTACAACAAGAACTAATTCGCTCCCCAGGAAACCGGGTACTCTGCTTCGACCCGCCCGCGCGTCATCTCTTTCAGCCGACGCTTGAGCAGCCTACGTCGCAACGGGCTGATTCGGTCGATGAACAGAATGCCTTCCAGGTGATCGTACTCATGCTGGATCACACGCGCAAGCGATCCGCTGACCTCTTCCTCATGCTCTACAAAGTCGCGATCGAGGTACCTGATGCGCACTGAATCCGGCCTGAAGACAGGCTCCGTAATATCGGGAATCGACAGGCATCCTTCATCAAACTCGACTTCCTCCGCGCCTTCCTCAACGATCTCCGGGTTGATGAAGACCATCGGCTGGGGTGGCAGCTCCTCTTCCGATTCACCCTCGCGCACGGAAAGATCCACCACGAAGATGCGCTCCTTGCGGCCTACCTGCGTTGCCGCCAGCCCAATTCCCGGCGCGTGACGCATGGTCTCGATCATATCGTCGATGAGCGTCTGCAGCTCAGCCGAATCGGACGTGACATCCTCAGCGCGCTCGCGGAGGATTGCATCACCAAAGATGCGGATGGGAAGAATCATCAGAGTTTATTAGTGCTCGTTGCCGCCTTTGAACCGATAAACGATCGTACCGGCCGATTTGTGCCTTAAGAGACTGTTGAACAACTGACCTTTGCGCAGGCTGTTGAGACACGAGCCGCGCAGCGGCGACTGTGTGAAACAAATCGATCAGATCAAGGCGCGCGCCACGAGCCGAAGGCGACTGACGAGCGAAGCAAGCTAAATTCGGCGACTGAGGCGTACTGGCGTACGCCGCAGGGAGCCGAATTGAAGCGCAACGCAGAGACGATCGATAAATCAACGGCCTGTTAACGCTCCAGGTAATCCTGCAGGATTACCGCGGCCGCGGCGGCATCAAGATCTCCCTGATCCTTTCGCAGCCGCTTCGTCGGATATGCCTCGCTCATCAAATTAGCTGCCATCTGCGAAGTATACCGCTCATCCCACACAACAATCTCTATGCCCGGCAACGCGTTGCGCAATCGATTCACAAACTCCTGTACGCGCGCCGTCATCCTGCCTTCAGAACCATCGGCCAGCAGCGGCCAGCCTACCACAATCGTCTCGAGGCCTTCGTCACGGTGGATGCGCCGGAGCTCATCAACAGCATGATTGGGATCGAACGTGCCGTACGGACGCGCGAAGATTCGGAGCGGATCCGCAAGCGCGATGCCGATGCGCTTGGTGCCGTAATCCACCCCCGCAATTCGCCGCTGTTGGTCCATACTAAAAGCGGGTCACGGGAAGTAGTGCCCGGACCCGCAATCGGCGCATCATGTCGTTGATCTTCAGCTCTCGGCTGGACTTGCCGTTAGCGTGAGCTCTACCTCACCCGGCTCGTCGGCACTGCCGGTCGGCACTGTGTAATCGAGTTCGGCCAGCGGCGTCTGCAGAACCTCTTTGAGCCGCTTGCTTGGCTTGAAATGCGTTTTTCGGCGGCTTGGGATGAAGACGGTCTCGTTTGTCTTCGGGTTGCGCGCCTTAGGCTTGGCTTTAGTTTTCTTTACCTCGAAGACGCCGAAATCGCGCAACTCGATTCGCACCTCCGGATCCGCCTCCAGCATCAATTCGCCGATCGCGTCGATGACGGCGTTCACCCATGGTTCGCTGCGGTAAATGGGTTCATCCATCAACTCGGCGACGCGTCGTGCGACGTCCTTCTTGGTAAGCGTAGTAGGTCTCTTCTGCATGATGTACTGATACTGGTGGGTAGCGGCCTCGATCCTGTGTCACGTCACGAAGATCGGCTGGACGACGTCTGGCTTGAAGCCGATCTCTCCCCTCTCAATCAAAATAGAGATACGGGAGCTAAATATTCTAATTCCATGTGGTTCTACGAATAGAAAGCAGGATTTATTCATAATTCCTGCGTTTTATTCTTCGAACCGATAGACGCCGTGGATGCCTTCGACACGCTTGAGCCGATCGATGACCCGGCGAAGGTGCTGCAAATCGCTCACGTAGATTACAAGCGTTCCTTCGAAAATACCGTCCTCGGAATCGACGGTGATCGACCGGATGTTCGTTTTCAGATTCCGCGAGATAACTGTGGTGATGTCGCTCACGATACCGACGCGATCTTCCCCCATCACGCGCAGCGCCGTCAGGAAGTGGACGTCCTTCTGCCTGCTCCACTCAACCGGTACGACGCGATCAGGATGGTTGATCAGCAGGTTCGGCGCGTTCCGACAGTTGACGCGATGGATCCTTATCGCTCCACTGCGGCTCACGTAGCCGAACACGTCGTCACCGGGGATGGGATTGCAGCAGGAGGCATACTGCGTGACGATGTCCGTGTGCAGTTCGCCATCGATTAACAGCGCAGGTTGGCTCGTTGCCTGCGCCGAGTCGAGGAAGTTCTCGTACTGCAGCCGCAGGGTGTCGCCATCATCCGGCGCCTCGCCATCTTCCTGACCTGCGGTCTGGGAGCCTTCCCGAACATGTTCAACGAAATCGTTGGCATCGAAGAGGCCGACGCCGATCTCATAGAACATCTGTTGCGGATTCGGGAATTTCAGTCTCGATGCGAATCGATTCAGGTCTTGCTCATCCAGCTCGAGGCCCGCACGCGCCATCTTCTTCTCCCAGATCTCGCGCCCAAGATCAACTGCCTTGCGCCGTTTCTCGTTGATCCAGTGACGTATCCGGCTTCTGGCCTTGTGCGTGACGACGAACTTCATCCAGTCGGGATTCGGCGTCTGCTTCTTCGAGGTGATGACCTCGACCTGGTCACCGCTCTTGAGTCGGCTCGACAGGGGCACCATTTTGCCGTTGACCTTCGCCCCGATGCAGTGCATTCCAACTTCGGTGTGCACCTGGAACGCGAAGTCGACCGGCGTGGCGCCGCTTGGCAGTGTCATCAGGTCTCCGCGGGGCGTGAAGACGTAGATCTCCTCGTCGTAGAGGTTCAGGCGGAATTCCTTGACAAACTCCGTCGCCAGTTCCGGGCGCGGGTTCTCGAGCAGATCGCGCACCCAGGAAAGGAACTGATCCATCTGCCGATCCTCATCCGTGACGCCCTCCTTGTACTTCCAGTGAGCGGCAACGCCTCGCTCGGCGATCTCATGCATCTCCTGCGTCCGGATCTGCACCTCGACGCGGCGCCCTTGCGGCCCGAGCACCGTCGTGTGCAGACTCTGGTATCCGTTGGATTTCGGAACGGAAATGAAATCACGAAATCGCTCAGGCAGCGGCTTGTAGAGATCCGTGATTATGGAATAGACGCGCCAGCAGTCTTCCTTGCCTTTTTTACCTTCGCTTTCAAGTACGATCCGGATGGCGAAAACGTCATAGATCTCCGATAGCGACTTATCCTGCCGCTTCATCTTCCGGTAAATCGAGAAGGCATTCTTAACGCGGCCGTTGATATCGAACTCGAAACCGTCAGCGCGCAGCCGCTCCTTAACCGGCTCGATAAAGCGTTTGATGTAGTCTTCGCGGTCCGCGCGACCGACCTGCAGCCCAACTTCGATGTCGTGATAGACTTCCGGATCGACGACCTTGAGATACAGGTCTTCAAGATCGCTTTTGATGTTGAAGAACCCGAATCGATGCGCTAGCGGCGCGAAGAGATCCTGAGTCTCGTTGGCGATCTTAAGCTGCTTCTGTTTCGGAAGCGAGTCGATTGTCCGCATGTTATGTAGACGATCGGCAAACTTGACCAGGATGATGCGGATGTCTGACGCCATCGACAGCATCAGCTTTCGCACGTTCTCGGCCTGGCCGAGCTCGCGGCTCGCAAACACGTCGCTGATCTTGGTGAGGCCGTCGATGATCGACGCCATTGTCTCCCCGAACTCCTCTCGGATGAATGAGAGCGAGAACTCGGTGTCTTCGACCACGTCGTGCAGAAGCGCCGCGGCGACACTTACATCATCAAATCCAATTTCGCGCGCTACGATCTCAGCGACTTCCAACGGGTGGTTGATGTACGGCTCTCCCGAGGCTCGCACATCGTTCCGGTGCGCCCAGTATCCGATCTTGAACGCACGGCGGATCATGTCCTCATCAACCGAAGGAAGCGTCTCTCGGCAGATCTCGAGCAGGTGCTCGAGACGCTCGACGTACTCCTGCGGGATGTTGACGTCGGAACTACGTAAGACGGCAGAAGCCTTTAGCATACAGTCGGACCGTAATAGACAGTTCAACCTATCAAACCGTCGGCGTGCCTTTCCGTTCACTGCGCATACTACAAACAGAAAGAGGCGCCCCCGCATTGCAGAAGCGCCTCTCCCAGGAATTGTAAGGTCGGATTATTTTTCCTTGCCTTCGTCGGAGTCTTCTGCAGACTCGTCCGCATTCTCTTTCGCTGCGTCCTTGGTTTCAGCCTGCGGTTCCGTTTGTTCGGAATCCCGAGACGTAGCCTCTTCTGTCACGGGCTCCTCAACGGTGGCCGTCGCTTCGTCCGTATCCACGCTTTCGCCTTCCACGTTGGACGTCGTTGCTGCCGCCTGCTGCGACTGACCGCCTCGTCTTCCACGGCGACCACCGCGGCGCGTACGACGGGAGCGTCCGCTGGACGTCTCATCCTGAGCAGACTCGTTGTAGTCGACGAGTTCAATGATCGCCATCTCAGCGGCATCACCCGGACGAGCGCCGAGTTTCACGACGCGGGTATATCCACCCGGCCGGTCGCCGATTTTCGTGGCTACCTCAGCAAAGAGCTCCGTGACCGCGCGTTTGTTCTGAAGGTGACGGAAGACCTCCCTGCGGTTGTGCGTCGTGTCATCCTTCGACCGCGTGATGAGCGGCTCGACGTACATCCGGAGTGCCTTCGCCTTCGTCACCGTGGTGCGAATGCGCTTGCGCTCGATCAGCGCAGACGACAGTGCGGCCAGCGTAGCCTCGCGGTGGGCACTCGTGCGCCCGAGCTTAAATCCTTTATTCTGATGTCTCATAATGCGTCAGATCCGATTGACCACCGGTAGTCCGGGGGTTCTATTCGCGTGCGATCAGGCTTCCTGCGTATACTTTTCGACGTCCATTCCGAAGCCGAGGCCCCGCTCTTCAAGGACCTGCACGAGCTCGAGGAGCGACTTGCGGCCGAAGTTGCGGAACTTCAACATCTCCGACTCCTCGCGCCGAACGAGTTCGCCGATGTTTTTGATGTTGGCTGCCTTCAGGCAGTTGTGCGCGCGCACCGAGAGGTCGAGCTCATCTACCGGCTGCGCAAGCAGCTCACGGATACGCTGAACCTCTGCATCAACCTCCTTCTCCTCCTCAACGGGCTGCGGCTCGCCGTCCATCGCGATGAACAGGTTGACGTGGTCGCGCAGGATGGCCGCCGCTTCGGTGAGTGCGTCCTCGGCAGTGATGGAGCCGTCCGTCGTGATCTCCAGCGTCAGACGCTCGAAATCGATTTTCTGACCGACGCGGGTCGGCTTGACCTGGTAGCGAACGTTCTTGATCGGCGTGAAGATCGAGTCGATCGCGATCACTCCGATCGGGTCGTCGGCCTGCTTGTTCTCATCGGCCGGAACGTAGCCGCGACCATCGCCCATGCGGAGCTCCACGTGGAGATCGGCGTCCTCGCCCAACGTAGCGATGTGCATGTCGGGGTTGCGAACGTCGAACTCGCTCGTCGCATCCGCGATGTCTCTTGCGGTCCAGTTACCCGGGCCGGTAAGGTGCAGGTGGATCAGTTCGCCGGCGTTTTCATTGGCGCGGAAGCGAACGCCTTTGAGGTTGAGGATGATGTCGGAGACGTCCTCGGTCACCCCGGTGATCGTCGAAAACTCGTGCTGTACGCCGTCGATCTTAATGGCCGTGATGGCTGTTCCCTGCAGGGAAGAGAGCAGAACGCGACGCAGTGCATTACCGATAGTTACGCCGAATCCCCGCTCGAGAGGCTGAATGACGAAGCGTCCATAATCGTCTGATGCCTCTTCAACCTGTACGCCATCCGGCATCTGAAGTGCGTGAATGCTCATATCAATTCGAGAGTCCTTTTAATGTCAATGCGCCCCTGTCCAAGCGGCGCGAGCGGCATGATGCCTGCCCCGCCGTACGGCCGTTACTTCGAGTAAAGCTCGACGATGAGCTGCTCTCGGATGTTTTCCGGGATGTCTTCGCGGTTCGGCAGGTCCAGAAACTTGCCCTGCAATGCATTGCGATCGACCTCAAGCCACGGATACGAGCGGCGGCTGCGCTGCGCAGATTCCGTCACGACCTCCAGCTTCCGACTCTTCGGCCGAACTGCAACCACATCACCAGCGCGCAGCTGGTAAGACGGAACGTCGACCAGCACGTCGTTCACCAGGATGTGCCCGTGGTTAACGAGCTGCCGTGCCTGCCGACGTGTGCGGGCGAAGCCAAGACGGTAGACGGTATTGTCGAGACGCGCCTCAAGAAATTTGAGGAGGATCTCACCGGTAACACCACGCTTGCGGGACGCCTTCACGAACAGATTTCGGAATTGGCGTTCGAGCAGGCCGTACGTGTATTTTGCCTTCTGCTTCTCTTTGAGCTGTACTGCGTACTCGCTCTCTTTGCTGCGCCGCGAGCGACCATGCTGCCCGGGCGGGTAAGGCTTGCGCTCCAGCGATTTGCTGGGGCCAAAAATCGGCTCTTTGAACCGACGTGCAATCTTCTGCTTCGGGCCTCTGTAACGGGCCATAGAATCTTTCCTCTTGTCTCGTTTGTGCTGATAAAACAAACGTACGGAAACGCCCTAGTCGCTTCCGTAACCGGACTTATCACCAAGTGCGATGCTCGATCGAGGCTCGTCGAAGCCGGGCGGAGGCGCTGAGATAACTCTTCGCTCTCTGCCGACATTCGTCGCGGCCTAGATCAGACGCGACGCCTTTTCGGTGGCCGGCAGCCGTTGTGTGGGATGGGAGTGACGTCCCGGATGGTAGCGATCTCCAGCCCTGAAGCTGAGAGCGCGCGGATCGCGGATTCACGACCCGATCCCGGACCTTTCACGTACACATCTACGCGGCGCAGACCCAGGTCGTAGGCTTCCTTCGCCGCCGCCGAACCTGCCACCTGAGCGGCATACGGCGTGTTCTTGCGGCTTCCTTTGAAACCCATTTTTCCCGAGCTGGCCCACGAGATCGTGTTGCCATACTGGTCCGTCATCGTCACGATGACGTTGTTGAACGTCGCGCGAACGAAGGCCTGGCCATTCGACTCGACGATGACGTTCTTTTTGCGGACCGAGCGGCCTGCGCGTCCCGTTGCTCTCTGTCTCTTTGCCATAATTGATGGTTAAGCTATTAGCCAAAGGCTCTCAGCAACAGGCCACCCGCCACGGACGGCCCATGGCTGAAGCTGAAGCTAATGGCCGAATGATTACTTCCTCGGCGCCTTTTTCTTGCCGGCAACAGTCTTGCGCCGGCCCTTGCGCGTACGGGCGTTCGTTTGCGTGCGCTGGCCGCGAACCGGAAGCCCGCGCCGGTGGCGAAGACCACGATAGCTCCCGATATCCATCAGGCGCTTGATGTTCATCTGAACTTCCGTGCGAAGCTGACCCTCCACCTGATAGTCATCTTCAATGATCCGCCGCACCTGACGAGTCTGCTCGTCCGTCCATTCGGACGGATGCGTCTCGTAGTCAAGGCCGGCACTGTCGAGAATTTGCTGCGCACGCGAGCGGCCGATGCCGAAGATCGACGTCAGCGCTACGTCGGCACGTTTCTCGTTCGATACGTCAACTCCAGCGATTCGTGGCATACTTTGCTATTGGCTTTTTGCTGGCGGATGGAATGCGGTCAATGACCGGCTCATCCCTGCCGCTGCTTGTGCTTCGGGTTTTTCTTGTTGATGACGTATATGCGGCCCTTGCGTCGGACGATCTTGTCGTCGGCACTCCGCTTCTTTACACTCGCGCGTACTTTCATTGCGTTACCTCTGCGTGCGATGTTCCCGATTACTCCGAATCGCTCTGTTGCGGAGCAGATGGGTAACCGGCTTAATATCTATATGTTCGTAAACTTTTCGTGTAGACACGAGAAGCCCTTCATCCCACTGCCGTCCCGTCCAGTCGCCTCGCCGCTCATCCTGCGCCACCGCCTCAATCATCCGCCACACCGATCTCGTAAGGTGCACCGATCACTTCTTCGATGTATTTGAACGTGCTCAGGACCTCCGGCTGGCCGCGTCGCACGACGACCATATGCTCGTAATGCGCTGACGGTCGACCATCGGCGGTTCGCACCGTCCAGCCATCCTCATCCACCGAGATGTCACCGGTTCCGGCGTTGATCATCGGCTCGATGCAGATCGTGAGCCCGTCCTTCAGCTTTCGCCCTACTCCCCGGCGCCCGACGTTGGGTACTTGAGGATCCTCATGCAGTTTCTTGCCGATGCCGTGCCCTACGAGGTCCCGCACGACACCATAACCGCGGTCCTCGCAATACGTCTGAACGGCGTAAGAAATATCGCCGATACGCTTGCCGACTACTGCCTGAGCAATTCCCGCCTCAAGCGACTCATACGTGACGCGGCAAAGCGCAGCCTTCTCCTCCGAAATCTCTCCGACAGCAAACGTGTAGGCGTAGTCGCCGAAATAACCATCGAGCTCGACGCCGCAGTCCAACGAAAGCAGATCGCCTTCCTGCAAAACGTAATCTCCCGGAATTCCATGAACGACGACGTCGTCAACCGACACGCATAGCGTACCGGGAAACGGTGTCAGGTTTCCGATTTGATAACCTTTGAAGGCAGGTCGGCCACCATTATCTCTCAGATATGTCTCCGCGATCATGTCGAGATGTGCCGTCGTCACACCCGGTCGAATTTCCTTCGCCACCTCAGCCAGCGCGCGACCCACGAGGTCGGCACTGGTGCGCATCAGCTCTATTTCTCTTTCACTCTTGAGGTGAATCATCTTGGCAAAGCTATACGATCAAAGACCCTGTCGCCCGCGGATACGGCCCGACTTCATAAAGCCGTCGTAATGGCGCATGAGCAGGTGGCTCTCGATCTGCTGCAACGTGTCCAGCGTGACCTGCACAAGAATCAGGAGGCTCGTGCCGCCAAAGAACATCGCAAAGCCCTGGGAGACGCCCGCCTGCATCGCGAACGCAGGAAGGATCGCTACGAAGCCGAGGAAGATCGATCCCGGCAGCGTGATTCGCGTGAGGATGTTGTCGATGAACTCACTCGTCTGCTTGCCCGGTCGAATACCGGGAATAAAGCCGCCCTGGCGCTTCATCGTGTCCGCCATCTCCTTCGGATTGACCGCAATGGCCGTGTAGAAGTAGGTGAAGAACACACAAATCGTAAAGAAGACGAGCGAATATCCCCATCCGGAAATATCAGAAAACCAGCGCCCGAACTCCTGCATGAAGGCGCTGTCGGGGAAGAACGCCGCCACGGTCGCCGGGACGAACATAATCGACTGCGCAAAGATGAT
>CAZKDQ010000004.1:0-11935 GCA_964551345.1 uncultured Rhodothermales bacterium | reverse complement strand
GTGATCCGCTCGCCGAGCCACATCACAAAGGCAGTACCGGCAGTCAGCACGATCACCGTCGTGATCATGAAGAACGTCTGGTCGATGACGATGGCCTGGCCCGTCGCTCCATAGCGGAGGTTGATCGCATACCCGATCGACTGGAAGGCCGTGATACCGATGGTACCGTAGCGCGTCAACTGGGTAATCTTGCGTCGCCCTTCTTCCCCTTCACGCTGAAGCTTCTGGAAGTAAGGGACCACCGCACCAAGCAGCTGGATGATAATCGATGCCGTGATGTAGGGCATGATCCCCAGCGCAAAGATGCCCGCCTGGCTGAAGGCGCCTCCTACAAAGAGGTCGAGGAATCCGAAAATATCATTCGGATCCCCTGCGGTACTTACCTGAGAAAGCACACGTGCGTCGACGCCGGGGAGCGTGACGAAAGTGCCGAGACGGTAGACGATCAGCAGCAGGAGGGTGTATGTGATCCTCCTGCGGAGCTCTTCAATCTTCCAAATGTTGCGAAGGCTTTCGCTGAATCCTGCCATGTCAACTAATCGGTTCGGGCCGGCGTGCGGCCACTGTTATCTTTACTCGACCACAGTAGCGCTACCGCCTGCCGCTTCGATCTTGCGGCGGGCCGATTCACTAAACGCGTGTGCGGTAACCGTGACTGCCTGGGAAATCTCGCCGGTACCCAGGATCTTGACCAGATCAGCCTTCTGCACGAGACCTACCTGCACGAGTACCGTGGGCGTGATCGGCTTCGAAGCATCCACTTTGCCGTCTTCAACGAGGCGGGCGATGCGGCCGATGTTGACCGGCTTGTACTCGACGCGAAAACGGTTCTTGAAACCGAACTTCGGGATGCGACGCTGAAGCGGCATCTGACCGCCTTCAAACCATACCGGGATGTTCGCTCCCGTACGCGCTTTCTGACCTTTCGTACCCTTCGTGGAGCTGTGCCCACCGTAGCCGGAGCCGACGCCACGTCCGATGCGCTTGCGCTTCCGGGTTGCGCCTTTTGCAGGCTTGAGATTGCTGAGATCCATAATTCTGTTTGGCTTAACGCCCGGCCCGTTTAGCCGGACTCGCGTTATCTGATAGTACAACCGCGAATCGAGCGGCTCTTACTCTGTCTCTTCGACTCGGACCAGGTGCTGCACCTTGGCAAGCATGCCGCGGAGGCCGGCCGAATCCTGATGCTCAACCACCTGATGCATCCGGTGCAGGCCAAGCGCCTCCATCGTCTGCTTCTGGCGGCGCGGCGTCCGGATCGAGCTCCTTATCTTCGTGATCTTGATCGTGCCCATAGCCTGTTCGTGATAGCATGTGCGGCCGGATTACTTCCTGCCGGCGGATTAGCCTTCGAATACTTTCTTGAGCGGGACGCCACGACGGCGCGCGACCTCCATGGGATCCTCGAGCTGAGCCAGAGCATCCATGGCAGCGGCCACTTCGTTGTGCGGGTTGGCCGAACCGAGGCTCTTGGACAGGATGTCTGTGATGCCTGCGCAGTCCAGCACCGCGCGAACGGCGCCACCAGCGATCACACCCGTACCTGCTGCTGCCGGCTTGAGCAGAACGCGTCCTGCATCCTGCTGCCCAACAACCGGATGAGGAATCGAGCCGCCCTTCATCGGGATCCGAATGAGGTTTTTCTTCGCGTCCTCGGTGCCTTTGGAGATCGCATCGGCAACCTCGTTCGCTTTTCCGAGGCCCGCGCCAACGGTACCCTTGCCGTCTCCTACAACCACGACCGCGTTGAACGAGAATCGGCGGCCACCTTTCACAACCTTCGCCACACGGTTGACCGTGACGAGGCGCTCGGTCCAGTTCTGGGCTTCGGCGGACTCGCGTCTGCGGCGATTTCTTCTGTCTTTTGCCATAATTGGTTCGTCGCTTACAGCTTAATGATTCGTGCGCGTTAGAGCCGCAGCCCCGCTTCGCGTGCTCCTTCGGCTACTGCTTTCACACGCCCGTGGTAGCGATAGCCGTTGCGATCGAAGACAACAGCTTCGACGCCGGCTTCGCGAGCGCGCTCGGCAAGTGCCTTGCCGACCGCTGTTCCCTGCTCCACGCGTGAGCCAGTGGAAAGCGGCTCCTCGGCCGTACTTGCCGCAGCGAGCGTGTGCCCTGCACGATCATCGATGAGCTGCGCGTAGATGTGGCGGTTGGAGCGAAAAACGGACAGACGCGGCCTCTCAGCCGTGCCTTGAACTTTGGATCGGATTCCGCGCCGAACGCGCATCCGCCGATCTCGCTTAGGATTCTTTGCCATTGCTTATGTCTTCTGCCGAAAGATTCCGACCCTTCGGCGCTTTCAAGTTGACGATGATCAGCGAGCGGCTGTCTTGCCGGCTTTGCGACGGACGTACTCGTCGGTATAACGAATACCCTTGCCTTTATATGGCTCGGGCGGACGAAGCTCCCGGATCTTCGAGGCAACCTGGCCCACCATCTGCTTGTCGATTCCCTCCACCACAACGACCGGGTTCTTTCCGCGCTTGGTGTCTACCGACACGTTGATACCCTCGGGAGGGAGAAAGTAAATCGGGTGCGAGAAGCCGAGTGCGAGCTCGAGCACGCCGTTTGTCACGGCAGCGCGATATCCCACACCAATCACTTCCAGCTCCTTCTTGTAGCCGTCGGTAACACCGACAACCATATTGTTGATGAGCGAACGGTAGAGCCCGTGCATCGAGCGGTGGCGCTTCTGCTCCGTCGGCCGCACTACCTGAAGCTGGCCGTCGTTTATCTCCACCTGGAGGTCGGGATCGATCTGCGTCGATAGCTCGCCCTTCGGCCCCTTAACGGTGACCAAGTTTCCGCCTGAAACATCAACGGAAACCTTATCGGTGAGCTCAATCGGCAGTTTGCCTATACGAGACATTCTTTTCTGAGGCTATAGAACGGAATATTCCGGTTCGGTCGGCGCATCAATACACGTGCGCCAAAACCTCACCGCCGATATGGACGCGCCGCGCTTCCTTGTCGGTCATCACACCGCGAGACGTCGACACGATCGCAACGCCGAGGCCGTTCTTGACACGTGGCAGTTCCTCGGCACCAACGTACTTACGGAGACCCGGAGATGAGATGCGCTTCAGCATGCGAATGACAGGCTGCCCCTCCTGATCATATTTCAGGTAAATGCGAAGCAGGCCCTGCTTGCCGTCATCGATGTTGAGATAGTTGCGGACGTAGCCCTTCTCGAGAAGGATCTGCGTGATGGCCCGCTTCAGCTTGGAGGCGGGAATATCAACATGCCGGTGCCGTGCCTGCTGTGCATTTCGCACCCGGGCCAAATAATCCGCTACCGGATCAGAGATACCACTCATTATCTACTTTGGATGTTAGCCAGTTCGCTCCGCCCGGCGTACCGGTTGAATCGAAGCGCTTGACTACGTTCAGTGTTGATGCCGTTTGGCGGCTGATTACCAGCTTGCCTTACGCACGCCGGGAATCTTACCCGAAAGCGCCATTTCCCGGAAAACGATACGGGAGACCCCGAAGTCACGCATGTAACCGCGTGAGCGGCCCGTCAGCGGACAACGGTTGTTGAGGCGCACGGGGCTGGCGTTGCGCGGGATGCGCTGCAGCGCTTCGTAGTCGCCAGCTTCTTTAAGCTCGCGGCGGCGCTCGGCATACAGTGCAACCATGCGGCGCCGTTTACGCTCGCGAGCCATCCAACTCTTCTTAGCCATAAATCACTCCTGTCAATCGATTCTTATCGTCAAGCGACGGCTTCAGCCGCCTCCTGCTCTTCCGTCGTAGCTTCCTCACGTCGTACGAACGGCATTCCGAGCGCCTTGAGAAGCGCATGAGCTTCCTCGTCGGTTTTGGCCGTCGTTACGAATGATACGTCCATGCCCGAAATGCGGGATACTTTGTCGACGTCGAGTTCCGGAAAGATGATCTGCTCCTGGATACCGAGCGTATAGTTGCCACGCCCGTCGAAGCTGCGATCCGGGATTCCGCGGAAGTCACGGACGCGCGGTAGTGCCAGCGTCACGAGACGATCGAGGAACTCGTACATCCGGTCTCCCCGCAGCGTCACACGAACACCGATCGGCATTCCCTGACGCAGCTTGAAGTTCGACACGCTCTTGCGTGCACGCGATATCGCGGGGTGCTGCCCCGTAATCACGCGCAGCTCTTCGACCGCGTCGTCGAGCACCTTCTTGTTCTCGGAAGCCTCGCCGACGCCTTTGTTGATCGAGATCTTGAGCAGGCGCGGTACTTCCATCACGTTGGTGTAGCCGAACTGTTCTGTCAGTTCAGCTACGACTTCCTCGCGGTACCGCTTCTTAAATCTGGGTATGTAAGCCATTGCCTTTCAGCTAAATCGTGTCGTTCGGACCAAGGTCGGGCGTGCCGAAGGTACAGGCTGGCTTGAATGTAGCCACATTATCCCGGTTCCGGCTCAATCCTTTGTTCATCCGTTAGCGGTCCAGTTCTTCGCCCGTGGTTTTGGCGTAGCGAATCCAGCGTCCTTTTCCCGTCTCATTATCTTCGATTCGCTTGCGTCCGACGCGAGTGGGCTCACCGTTTGAATCGAGCGGCATGACGTTGGAGGCGTGAATCGGCATTTCGCGCTCGATGCGACCTCCCTGCGGGTTCGTCTGGTTCGGGCGCGTGTGGCGTATGCGCAGGTTGACACCCTCGACGATCACGCGCTCGCGTTCGGGGAAGACGCGGAGCACTTTGCCCTCGACGTCTTTATGGTTGCCCGAAATCACGCGCACCCGATCCCCTTTCTTTATGTGAAGCTTTCTCTGCTTGTTATTCGTGCGTGGCATAATTCGGATGTCGATGCCGGATGTCGAGTTAGGCGGAAAATGATACTGTGACCGCTCTCTTCGTTATCCGTCTGTTAGAGCACCTCCGGTGCAAGTGAGACGATGCGCATGTACTGGCGTTCGCGTAGCTCTCGAGCAACGGGGCCGAAAATACGTGTACCGCGGGGCTCGTCGTTCTGGTTGAGCAGCACGGCAGCGTTCTCATCGAAACGGATGTAGGATCCGTCCTTCCGGCGAAACTCCTTGCGCGTCCGTACCACAACTGCCTTCGAAACGTCGCCTTTCTTGACGCTACCGCCCGGAATGGCAGACTTTACTGAGACGATGATCGTGTCGCCAATGCGGGCATAGCGGCGGCCACTTCCACCCAGCACGCGAACACATAGTACCTCTTTCGCCCCGCTGTTGTCCGCGACCGCGAGTCGCGATTCCTGCTGAATCATGATCTATCTCCGTTAATCAGGTCCGAGTTTCAGTTGATTCGGTTTCGAAACCCGAAACCACTACTTCGCCCGCTCGATGATCTCGGTGAGGCGCCAGCGTTTGCGCTTGCTCAGCGGGCGCGTCTCCATAATGCGGACTGTATCTCCTTCGCGGGCGTCGTTCTCTGCGTCGTGCGCCAAGAATTTGGACGTCTTCTTGATGAACTTCCCGTAGAGCGGGTGCTTCACCTGGCGTTTGATGGCGACGGTGATCGTCCTATCCATCTTGTCGCTCGTCACGACGCCGATTCGCTCTTTGCGTGTGCTGCGTGTCTGCTGTTCCATATTCTTCATTTTGGCTTGGTGAGCCGTTACCGTTTACAAGCGCCGTGGCGCTACCTCACCAACTACCGGTGAATCGATCAGGACGAGGCTTGCTCAACCTGCTTCTCCTTCAAAATGGTGTTCAAGCGCGCTACGAGCCGCCGCTTCTGGCGGAGTACCATCGGGTTCTCGAGCTGCGCGATGGCATGCTGGAAGCGGAGCTGCTGAATCTGCTCCCTCTCCTCGGCGATGCGCGACTCGATTTCCTCGATGCTTAGTTCGCGTGTTTCCTGTGCTTTCATCGTCTCGAATGGCTGGCCAGTGGCCGATTATCGCTTGGCTTCGGTCGGCATGTAATCCGGCCGTGTCACGAATTTGGTTTTGATGGGCAGCTTGTGCTGTGCCAGCCGCAGCGACTCCTGCGCCAGCTCCTGCGAAATTCCGCCACCTACTTCAAACAGGATGCGTCCCGGGCGTACGGAAGCCACCCAGTATTCGGGCGATCCCTTTCCCTTGCCCATGCGGGTTTCGGCCGGCTTCTTTGTGATCGGCTTGTCAGGGAAAATCCGGATCCAGACCTTACCCATACGCTTCATCCGGCGGGTCATCGCGATACGAGCTGCCTCGATCTGCCGACTCGTGATGCGCCCGGGCTCGAGCGCCTTGATGCCGAAATCGCCGAAATCAACTCTGCTACCGCGCTGGGCCTCACCTTTGATGCGGCCCTTCTGCATCTTGCGGTACTTGGTGCGCTTTGGCATTAACATAGAATCACCTCTCTATCTGCATTCCAGCGGGCGCGCGGCCCGTCCGGTCGATTCGACTGTTGACGATCAGCTCTGGTCTCCACCACCACGACGGCCACCGCCTGAGCGACCCCCACGACCTCGACGACGACGCGCCGGCGGCTGCTGAGGCTGCTGTTGCTGCTGCTGGCGCTGGGCCTGAACGTTCGGGCTAAGGTCAGGACGACCGAGGATCTCGCCGCGGTAAATCCACACCTTCACTCCGATCGTTCCATAGATCGTGTAGGCGGTGGCGTTGGCGTAGTCAATGTCCGCGCGAATCGTATGAAGCGGAACGCGCCCTTCGAGATACTGCTCAACGCGGCCCATCTCCGCACCACCGAGCCGACCGGCGACCTTCACACGAATGCCTTCAGCGCCCATGCGCATGGCAGCCGTGATCGACTGCTTCATGGCGCGTCGGAACGACACGCGGCCTTCAAGCTGCTGAGCGATATTCTGCGCTACCAGCGACGCGTCGAGCTCAGGACGCTTGATCTCAGAAATATTGATCTGGATGTCCTTGTTGGTGAGCTTCTTCAGCTCCTCGCGCAGCTTCTCGACTTCAGAACCACCACGACCGATTACCACGCCCGGACGGCTGGTGTGAAGCGTAAGGATCACCCGCTTAGGCGTCCGCTCGATCACCACACGGCTCAGGCCGGCGCGGCGCAGACGCGTCGTGAGATAGCGGCGGATCTCCTCATCCTCAACCAGCTTCTCCGGCAGATCCTTCTCAGCATACCAGTTGGAATCCCATCCTCGGATGATCCCGAGACGAAATCCAATCGGATTAATTTTCTGACCCATATTCTCTCTCTGTTCTTTGTGCCTGGTTCCTGTCCCGGTCGGCGCAACCAGGAACGAAGAACATGTCTCTTGAAATAATCGGTTTATGCTTCTTCAGCGACGTTCTCATCTGAGGTGCCGACGACGACCGTCAGGTGGCTCGTGCGCTTGAGGATCGGATTTGCACGGCCGCGAGCCGCGGGGCGAAACCGCTTGTACATCGGCCCCTGGTCGACGCGGATTTCCCGAATGATGAGTTCGTTCTCATCGATGCGCTCCTCGCGGAACTGGTCCAGCAGATTGTAGACCGCGCTCTGGATCGTTCTCTCGATCTGCCGCGTCGCCTTTTGCGGCATAAAGTGCAGCGCGCTCAGAGCCTCACCCACCCGCTTTCCACGGACGACGTTGACCACCGTGCGCATTTTGCGAGGCGAGCTTCGGATGTGCTTGCGTACCGCTCGTGCTTCCATCGTAAATATCGGATTTAGAATCTGCGATCCAGGTTCATCCAGGATGATCGCCTGAATCAAAGCGTGCTTATCGTCTGCCGCGTTTGTCGGTCTTCTGGCCGGCGTGCCCGCGGAAGGTCCGCGTCGGTGCAAACTCGCCGAGCTTGTGGCCAACCATGTTCTCCGTGATGTAGACCGGGATGAACTGCTTCCCGTTGTGCACGGCGAACGTATGCCCGACGAACTCCGGCGTGATCATCGAATCACGGCTCCAGGTCTTGACGACCTTCTTCTTGCCCGACTTATTAAGCTCGTCAACCTTGCGCTGGAGCTTGTAGTAAACGTAGGGTCCCTTCTTAAGCGATCGTGCCATAATGTGTGCTGTCAGCTGGTGGCGCACGCTCGTCAGATCCTGATGCCTGACGACGTGTGCTCAGACCTGTCTATTTCTTGCCTCGTTGGCGAAGGATGTACTTGTTGGACGCCTTGTTCTTCTTGCGTGTCTTGTAACCCTTGGCCGGAACACCGTGTGGTGAACGCGGGTGACCTCCGGATGCCTTGCCTTCGCCACCACCCATCGGGTGATCGACCGGGTTCATGGCAACACCACGAGTTTTGGGGCGAACGCCTTTCCAGCGGTTGCGGCCGGCTTTGCCGAGATCCACGTTCATGTGCTCGGGATTACTCGTCGTTCCGATGGTCGCCATGCAGTTGACGGGCACGAGGCGAGTCTCTCCGGAGGGCAGCTTGAGCGTGGCAAACTTGCCTTCGCGAGCCGTTACCTGTGCGTGCGTGCCGGCCGAACGTGCCATCTGAGCACCTTTACCCGGCTTCATCTCGATCGCATGTACAAACGTACCGATCGGGATGCGGGCAAGCGGAAGACAGTTGCCTGCCTCAGGCGGAGCATCAGGGCCACTCATGAGCGTCATCCCAACGGATACCTCGTTGGGAGCGATGATGTAGCGCTTTTCGCCATCGGCATAAACCAGCAGCGCGATGCGGGATGTACGATTTGGATCGTACTCGATAGCGGCTACACGCGCCGGTATCCCCGTTTTGTTGCGCTTGAAGTCGATGATGCGGTAACGGCGCTTATGGCCGCCGCCCTGATGCCGGACCATCGTACGGCCGCTGTTGTTGCGCCCACCTTTGCGAGTCACGGGAGCCAGCAGGTTCTTTTCCGGCTTTGACTTCGTGATCTCCGTGAACGCCGACTGCGAGCGATGCCGCTGCCCCGGTGTACTCGGCTTTAATTTCTTAACTGCCATGATGATCTCCTCTCGGGCTTACCTGCCGCCGGACGATCCGGTGGCTTTGCGCCCATCACACTGTCTTAGATGTTCTCGAAGAAGTCTATCTGCTCGCTGCCCTCTTCCAGGGTCACGATGGCCTTCTTATAGGATGCCTGTCGGCCTTCCATCTGGCCACGGCGAGTAAACTGACGCTTCCGCTTTCCGCGCACAACCATCGTACGCACCTCTTTTACCCGCACCTGCGGATATCGGCTTTCGATCTCCTTCCGAACCTCAACCTTGTTGGCGTCTCTGTCGACGACGAAGGCATAGTGACCGCTTTCCATGAGCGCGGTCATCTTCTCGGTGACGAAGGGGCGGATAAGAACCTGTCGTTTCATGACTCTGTCGGATTATCGTTCTGGTATCTGCCCTTATTCCTGAACCGCTGCCGGAGCCGGTGCGAGCTGCGTGCTGAGCAGCTCCAACGCGCCCTCCTCGAGAAGCACGACCGATGCCTGCATCACGTCGAGTGTCGAGACGTCACGTGCCGGGCGTACCGTCACGTTCTTCATGTTGCGACCGGACTGATAAAGGGCCGCGTTATTATCGGCGGTCAGCAACAGGAGGCGGCGATCGGAGAGGTCCATCTCGCGCATGAGTGCTGCCAGCGCGCGTGCGCTTGGAGCATCCATTGAGAACGCCTCCACGAGGCGGATTGCATCAGCCTGCGCCTTATAGGAGAGGGCCGAGCGACGCGCCAGGCGCTGCGTCTTGCGGTTGACGCGAACGTCGTAATCGCGCGGACGGGGCCCGAAGATCGTGCCGCCGCTGCGGCGGATCGGGGACTTGGCGCTGCCTGCGCGCGCATTTCCCGTTCCTTTCTGGCGATAGAGTTTCCGCGTGCTTCCGGCTACCTCACTCCGCTCCTTGGCTTTGTGGGTTCCCTGGCGAGCGTTGGACTGGATGCGCCGCACGTCGAGCCAGATCGCATGATCGTTGGGCTCGACGCCAAACACCGCCGCGTCAAGCGCGACGCTGCGACCCGCATCAGTTCCGTCCTGACGGTAGACTTTGGCTTCCATTTCTATATACAGTCAATCGTTGCGTGTCTCAGCGGCGCTGTCAGGCGGGCTGCTTCTTCTTATGGATCTCGACATACCCGTTGCGGGCGCCGGGAACGGCTCCACGAACGAGGACGAGGTTCTGATCGGCAAGGACGCGAACCACTTCCAGGTTCTTAACCTTCACCCGCTCATTGCCCATCTGGCCGGCCATCTTCATCCCCTTAAAAACTCGGGAGGGATCCGAGCCTGCACCGATCGAGCCTGGCGCGCGGTTGCGGTTGTGCTGGCCGTGCGTCCGCATACCAACACCGCTGAAACCATGGCGCTTGACGACGCCCTGAAATCCCTTGCCCTTCGATGTGCCTACGACGTCGACGCGCTCGCCTTCAGTAAAGACTTGATCAGCGGAGACCTCATCGCCAAGCTCCACATCCACGTTAAAACCGCGAAACTCGACGACCTTCCGCTTGGGCTCGGTGCCTGCTTTGGCGAAGTGGCCGCGGAGCGCACTGCTCGTCCGCTTGGACCGCTTCTCGTCGAACGCGAGCTGAACAGCCTGATAGCCGTCCTTCGTCTCGTCAGACTTAATCTGGGTGACGACGTTCGGCCCGGCGAGGATAACCGTGCAAGGCACGTTGTTTCCCGCCGCGTCGAAGACGCTCGTCATACCAATTTTCTTTCCGATAATCCCGCTCATTGTAATCCCTGCTGTTTCGTCCGGCTCTGCCGGTTCGGATTAAGTTAAGCGCATGTTTCCGTACGGACCGCCATCGCGGCGCCGCCCGGATGGTCACACTTTGATCTCTACGTCGACGCCACTGGGCAGCTCGAGCTTCATCAACGCGTCGACCGTTTTGCTGCTGGTCGAGAGGATGTCGATGAGCCGCTTGTGTGCGCGAGTCTCAAACTGCTCCCGGCTTTTCTTGTCGACGTGCGGGCTGCGAAGCACCGTGTAAATCGACTTCTTCGTCGGAAGCGGAATCGGCCCGCTGACCACCGCGCCTGTCGACTTTACCGTGCGGATGATCTTCTCCGCGCTCTTGTCGATGAGCCTGTGGTCGTACGACTTCAGCTTTATTCGAATCTTCTGGCTGGCCATTTATAGCTGTCAGCTATCGGCTATCAATCCGCCAGCCTGCGGCCGGTCGCGATGACCGGCTGTGGCTGACGACTGAAAGCTCTCATTAATCGAGAATCTTGGACACGACGCCGGCGCCAACGGTGCGCCCACCCTCGCGGATTGCGAATCGGAGACCCTGCTCCATCGCTACCGGCTGGATGAGCTTCACCTTGAACTGCGTGTTGTCGCCCGGCATGATCATCTCGACGCCTTCCGGCAGCTCGATGTCACCCGTGACGTCGGTCGTACGGAAAAAGAACTGCGGGCGGTAACCCTTGAAGAACGGCGTGTGACGGCCACCCTCCTCTTTCGAAAGCACGTAAACCTCGCACTCGAACTCTTTGTGCGGCGTCACGCTGCCCGGCTTGGCCACCACCATGCCACGCTCGACGGCCTCTTTGTCGATGCCGCGAAGCAGAAGACCCACGTTGTCGCCGGCCTCGCCCTGGTCGAGCAGCTTCCTGAACATCTCGACGCCGGTAACCGTCGAGGTCTGCTTCTCCTCCTGCATCCCGAGAAGCTCGACCGTCTCGCCCACTTTGACGACGCCACGCTCAACACGGCCCGTGACAACCGTACCGCGCCCGGTGATCGAGAACACATCCTCGATCGGCATCAAAAACGGCTTGTCGGTGGCGCGCTGCGGCGTCGGAACGTACTCGTCGATGGCCGCCATCAGCTCCATGATCTTGTCTTCCCACTCAGACTCGCCGTTGAGCGCGCCGAGAGCCGAGCCTTTGATCACCGGGACTTCGTCGCCGGGGAACTCGTAGGCGTCGAGCAGCTCGCGAACCTCCATCTCAACGAGCTCGAGCAGCTCCTCGTCGTCGACCAGGTCGACCTTGTTGAGAAACGACACGATGTAAGGCACGCCAACCTGGCGGGCCAAGAGGATGTGCTCGCGCGTCTGCGGCATCGGGCCGTCGGTGGCGGCGACCACGAGGATCGCGCCGTCCATCT
>CAZKDQ010000003.1:41672-58645 GCA_964551345.1 uncultured Rhodothermales bacterium | reverse complement strand
TCGGGCTTGCATCAGGAAAGGAGCGCAGCACGCGCATGATACCGTGTTGCGCGAGCGATCAACCTCGTAGCTCCAGACAAGCTCGCTACTTCAGCAAAATCATCCGTCGGGATGCCGAGGCTGCGCCCGACTCCATCCGGTACAGGTAAACGCCGCTCGGCAGGTGGTTCGCCTCGAACGTTGCCTCATGCTGACCCGCGGGCATCATCTCATCCACCAGCGTTTCCACATGCCTCCCCAGCGCATCGTACACGCTGATGCGAACATGCCGGCTCCGTGGGATCTCATAGCCGATACGCGTTGCCGGATTGAACGGGTTGGGATAGTTCTGATCGAGTCGGTAGCCGTCCGGAAGCCCTGCGACCGGCGGCTCGATCGAGGTCGTAACGCCGCTACGCGTCGAATAGGTGACGCGATCGATCGTTGCGTCGGGATTGAGGATGATGTGCGCCGTCGTGTTCTCGTAGGTCAGGAAGGAGATGGATCTGCCGGTGCTCGTCCGGCCGGGCGTTGATGTCGAGGTCTCATTCCGAACGCGCAGCGCGTCGTACGAGCCGGTCGGGAGAATGAGCGTGCCGTATCCCTCAACGACCTTCGCGATGCGGATCTCTTCAGTCGAGACAACTTCGTCTCCACGGTAAGTCACGAGTTCGGATTCCGTAATCCACATGTCGGCGCTCCCACTCTCGAACGCAGTCGGGATCGCCATCGGCTTGAGAATCGGTTCGAAGCGCGCATGCGTCGGCTCGGCGCCGTTCTCGTAGATCGTGTACCAGCCAAGCTGAACGAGGGCGTCGTCATCGATCCGGTTGAATACATAGCTGATGGAGTCGTACGGCGCGCCGGTGCCGTAGTTGAAGATGGTGACGTAATCAGCGGACGAGAAGAACTCGAGGTCGGCGCCGGGAACGTCGGCAGGCATCGGAAGCGACTCGTTCACTTCCCTGTAGACGCGGGAAAAGTCGAGCCCTGAGAAATCGAAGGTGGCATCCGTAAAGGCATTATTCAGGATTGCCTCTACGCTTTCGTCGGCAGCAGCGCGATAGTTCTCAAGCTCGATCGTCGTGTCCGCTTGCAATTCGAACCAGGCACGATCGATAACAAGCTGCGCGTGGGCATTAGGCGTGGCGCCCGCCGCGATCAGAAGTGCAAGAACGAAGGCGGCGTTGCGTCGAAGACGGTCGTATAGGATCATCGAAAAAAGATCGCATGGGTTGTAGGAACGGGGCCGTGAGGGCTCCAAAAAAGCAGCGCCTAAACTGGCCACTGCATTCTGCAATCCCAAGCTGCTTGCCACAGCAACTTCTACCTTTCTCGTGATTTGTCGCCCCTCATCAAGGCGTGTTGCAACTCCGTTCCAGGCTCCTTGCCGTGGGTGTAATTCTCGCCCACCACTTCACCAGATAAACCACAGGATCAGTAGCGCGACGAGCAGGAGGGCGACGATCTTCACCGAACTCCGCTGTCTCGGGAGTTCGTAGCCGCAATATGGGCATTCATCGACATCGGGATCGATGGGCAACGCGCAGGACGGGCATTCGATCGTGCGTTCGGCCATGGCTCGGTGGGCGAATCAATAAAAGACGGCCGGGCCGCCACTTATGCGACGGCCCGGCCTTCACTCATTATCCTGCTCTCAGTTCGACGATAGCAGGTTGCCGTCGCCGTCGATGTAGCGGATGTCGCCGAGATTCAACTCCCGAATCCCGGGCTCGATCTGCGCGCGGTCGCCAACCACGACCCAGACCATGTTCTCCGGCCGCACGACTTCCTGGGCCGCAGGCATGAGATCATCCACGACGAGCGCACGCACGGTGCCGGCGTAGGTGTCGTAGTAATCGAATGGCAGGTCGAACTGAACGATCTCGCCGACCGAGCCTGCGACCGAAGAAAGCGTCTCCCAGCGTCCAGGTAGCGCGAGCGTCTGGTTGTTCTGCGCTCGGGCCAGCTCATCGACAGTCACCGGTCGATCAGAGATGACCTGCTGGACCTCATCGCGCATCTCCGCCAGCGACTCAGCCGTCCGGTCGCTCTGTACCGGCGCGTACGCGATGAACATCCGCGGCCCGCGCGCATCGGCTACCATCGAGCGTGCGCCATAGCTCCAGCCTTTATCTTCGCGCAGGTTCATGTTCAGGCGCGACGTGAAAGAGCCGCCGAGCACCGTGTTCAGCGCCTCGATCGCGATCTCCTGCGGATTATCCTTCGGTGGCGCTACGTTCGCCGCGAAGATGACGCTCTGCTGAGAGCCCGGTCGGTCGAGCAGATAGACGATCGGCTCATCGGCAGGCCGTACATCTGCGATGTTCTTCTGCGGGACGTCTCCGCGCTGCCATCCCGAAAACAGCCGTTCGAGCTGCGGCGTCACTTCCTGCAGCGTGATGTCTCCGGCAATGACCAGCGTCGCGTTGTTCGGCCGGAACCACGTCTCATGGAAGTCGACGAGCTGCTGCCGCGTGATTCCTGCGACCGACTGCTCGTAGCCGGACCCGGTGAACGGCGTCGCGTAGGCGTGTTCGTCACCGTAGATCAGGCCCGGCAGTACGCGAAGTGCCATCGAGATCGGCTGCGCCTTTTCCTGCTGAATCCGTGCGAGTTGCTGCCGCTGGAGGCGCTCGAAGTCAGGCTCGGGAAAGGACGGATTGAGGATTACGTCGGCGAACAGGTCGAGGCTTTCCTCGAGACTGGCCTTCAGCGCCGACATGCGCACCAGCGACATATCGAGCGACGAACCCGTCGAAAGCTGAGCACCGAGCTCATCCAGACGGGCGCTGATCTCGAGGGCGTCCAGCTCGCCAGTGCCCTCGTCCAGCATCTCCATCGCGAGTGTGGCCGTTCCCGGCACCGCGAACTGATCCGATGCATAGCCGGCGTCGAACATCATCCGAAACTCGACCATCGGCACGGTGCTGCGTTCGGCGAGGACGACTCGCAGCCCGTTGGAGAGCGTCGTCTCCTGGATATCAGGGAAATCCGCCGCCGGCGGTGCGGGCGTTTGTGGAAGCGTGGAGCGATCGACATCCGTGCCCGTTGCCTGAAGCTGCGGGTACGGGTGAACCTCCAGCACGTGAACGCCATCAGAAAGCCACTCCTGCGCTGCCCGGTGCACCTGATCGGGCGTGGCGTTGAGCTTGCGCTCCATTGTCGTCCGGTAGAACGAGGGGTCGCCGGCGTAGACGGCGTTCATCGCCAGCACATCGCTCTTGCCGCCGAATCCACCGATGCGTTCGATGCCACGGATGAAGCCCGACATAAGCTGCGAACGAGCGCGGGAAAGCTCCTCCTCGGTCGGGCCTTCAGCGAGAAAGCGCTCCATCTCCTCATCCATCACGCGCTCCACTTCCGAGAGGTCGACGCCAGGCCGCGCCGTGGCAACGACGCGGAAGAGGCTCGCGATCTCACCCGTCTGCACGAAAGCGAAAACGTTCGTCGCGAGTTCATCCTCGTAAACAAGCCGTTTGTGGAGACGCGAGTTCTTGCCCGAGCTCAGCACCGACGACGCGAGGTCGAGCATGTCGGCATCTTCAGATCCCCACTCCGGCACGTTCCATGTTTTATAGACGCGCGCCTGCGGAACGCGGTCCTGCATTGTCTGCCGCTGCTCACCCGAGCGCTTGGCGACCCACACCTGCTGCTTCGCAATCGGCGGCCCCGGCGGGATGCTTCCGAAATACTGCTCGACTTTCGCCCGCGCCGTCTGAGGATCGATGTCGCCCGCGATTGCGACGACCGCATTATTAGGGCCGTAGTACGTGCGGAACCACTCCTGCACGTCATCCAGTTCGGCATCGTTGAGATCCTCCATCTCGCCGATCACCGTATGTGCATACGGATGCCGTTCCGGCCAGACCGATTGGGTCGTGAGGTTGTTCACCTGGCCGTAAGGCTGATTTTCACTCTGCCGCTTCTCGTTCTGAACGACACCGCGCTGCTCGTCCAGCTTCTCCTGCGTGACGGCGCCGAGCATATGCCCCATCCGATCCGACTCGAGGAACAGAACGAGATCGAGCGCACCGGTCGGGACGTTCTGAAAATAGTTGGTGCGATCCCAGTTCGTGGTGCCGTTGAGATCCGTTGCGCCGACCTGCTCGAGCGGCTGGAAGTAATCATCATCATGATTCTCGCTTCCGTTGAACATCAGATGCTCGAACAGATGCGCGAATCCCGAACGTCCATCCGGCTCATTCTTGGAGCCGACGTGGTACCACACGTTGACGGCAACGATAGGCGCCTTGCGGTCCTCATGGACGATCAGCGTCAGGCCGTTGTCGAGGACGAAGCTCTCGTAGGGGATCTCGGGGATCGCCGGCAGCTCCTGCGCACGTGCGGAGGAGGCGAGCAGGAGAAGGCAGGCTAACGCGCCCGATAACGATATGCGTATCATCTGTGGGTGTGTGTTATTGGATGGAGAAAGCGCCTGCGTGGGTGCAGCGGCTGTCAATTATTGCGAAGCACCTCACGATATCAAGAGCCTCTGATCAGGCAGGATGATCGACGGAGCGATCGTCAGGTGAGGGATTCGAGCTCGCGAAGCAGCCGCTCCTGATCTGCTTCACTCAGGTCATCCGTACCGGCAGCAGCTCGTTGTTGGGGCGCGGGGTCATCAGACCGAAACAGAAAGTGGGCGATGGCGGATGCGACGAGCCCGGCGGCCAACCCACCCAGAGCCGCACGCAGGATTGCTTTCAGCATAACATATTTTTGTTTGGATGCGGCGCAATTTCAGGATCCAACCTCGAAACGACAAGGCAAACCTTTTTCCGCCGTCGCACGTTGCACCGATCGCTCGTCGGAAATGGCATCTCGTCATTATGCAAAGGTCGATTTTACTGTGTCTGATTCTGCTCGTCGTAGTCCCGGCGGCGGCACCGGCGGCCTTTGCGCAATCGGATACGTCGATCCGTGTGGCGGCGGTGCGTTATGGTGGTGGCGGAGACTGGTACCAGGCTCAGACGCCGCTGCCGTCGTTCCTGAGGTTCGTGCGTGAGCACACGCTCATCGACGTCGCGCCGGAGCCGGATGTGGTCGAGCTCAGCAACGAGAAGCTCTTCACCTATCCGTTCATCTTCATCTCGGGGCACGGCAACATCGTCCTCAGCGACGTAGAGGCCGAGCGGCTGCGAACGTACCTCGATCGCGGCGGCTTCCTCTACATCGACGACGATTACGGCATCGATCCGTACATCCGCCGAGAGCTCCGCAAGGTATTCCCAGACCACGAGCTAGTAGAGCTGCCTTTCGGTCATCCCATCTACAACCAGCACTTCGCCTTCCCGGGCGGCTTGCCCAAGATCCACGAGCATGACGGAGAGCCCGCGCAGGGCTTCGGCATCTTCATCGACGGCCGACTGGCGGTCTACTATACTTTCGAGACCAATCTGAGCGACGGCTGGGAGCCGCCCGAGGTGCATCATAATCCGGAAGAAGTTCGACGCCGGTCGCTTCAGATGGGCACCAACATTTTGATCTACGCCTTATCCAACTGATTCATGAGAACCGGACTCGTCGTCGTTATCCTCGCCCTTATCGCCCTGGCCATCTTCAACCCGGGGATGGATGACTTCCGCGTCTTCGTTCAGCAGCAATCGGAGGTGATCATTCGCCAGGAAGCGGGAGATGGCACATTGGCCGACATTCTGGCGGGCGTAGGCGGAAGATTTGCTGCGAATCACGTCGATCGCGTCACCGATCGCACCAATTACTTTATCTTCTCGACGTACACGATCGACTTCGACGGTGCCGGCGGCGAGGCCGAAGAATGGCGCTTCCTCGGAATCGCGGGGCAGTTCTTCGAGACGCAGCGCCCGCGGGCACTTCAACAGTAGCCAGTTACGTATTCAAGGAGTATAGATGACGGAGCTTCAGCGGCAGGACCCCGAGATCTTCGAGGCTATCCAGAAGGAAATCGCGCGCCAGAATGACGGGCTCGAGCTGATCGCGTCCGAGAACTTCGTCTCGACGGCGGTGCTCCAGGCGATGGGCAGTCCGCTCACGAACAAATACGCCGAGGGTTTACCCGGCAAGCGTTACTACGGCGGATGCCAGTTCGTCGACATTGCCGAAGACCTCGCGCGGGATCGTGCGAAGCAGCTTTTCGGATGCGACTGGGTGAACGTTCAGCCGCATAGCGGGGCGTCGGCCAACGCAGCGGTTTACCTGACGCTGCTCGAGCCGGGAGATACGTTTCTGGGACTGGATCTCGCGCATGGCGGTCATCTCACACACGGCAGCCCGGTCAACTTCTCCGGCATCCTCTACCGTGCCGAATATTATGGGGTGGAAAGGGACGGGCTTCTTTCGGGAAGGATCGACATGGATCGCGTTCGCGATCGGGCGAAGGAAATCCGGCCGAAGATGATTTCGATTGGTGCCAGCGCCTACTCCCGCGATTTCAACTACGAGGCTTTTCGTTCTATTGCGGATGAGGTGGGCGCGTTTTTGTGGATGGACATGGCGCACACGGCAGGCCTCATCGCGGCAGGTTTGCTGAACGACCCGATGCCGCATTGCCATGTGGTCTCGACGACGACGCACAAGACACTGCGTGGTCCGCGTGGAGGCATGATCCTGATCGGCAAGGATTATGAGAACCCGCTCGGCAAAGTCGCGCCGAAAAGCGGCCGTACGAAGATGATGAGCGAGCTCTTCGACTCTGCCGTCTTCCCCGGCATGCAAGGCGGCCCGCTGATGCACGTGATTGCATCGAAAGCTGTCTCGTTTGGTGAAGCGCTCAAGCCGGAGTTCAAATCCTACCAGGAGCAGGTGCTGGCAAATGCCAAGACGATGGCGGCGGCGCTGACCGAGCGCGGCTATGACATCGTTTCGGGTGGAACCGACAATCACCTCGTGCTGGTCGATTTGCGGAGCAAAGGCCTCACGGGCAAGGATGCAGAGAACTTGCTCCAGGAGGCGGAGATCACCGTCAACAAGAACATGGTGCCGTTCGACGATCAGAGTCCGTTCGTTACCAGCGGCATCCGTCTCGGCACGCCCGCAATGACCACGCGCGGCTTCGGAGAGGAGGAGTTTCGGCAGGTCGTCGACCTTATCGATCGCGTGCTGACGGGACGTCGAGACGAGCAGGTCCTTCAGCAGGTGCGGCGCGAGGTGCAGGAGCTTTGTGATCGTTTCCCGCTATACGAATTAGGCGCCGAGCCCTCGGAACGTTGAGGCGGCGGCACCTGTTCATTGTAACTATTTGGAGATGTAGGTCTTCGCCGTTCGGTCGATAACCCGATTCACCATTCATTTTCGGAAGACCGCTTTCGGCGAGGCAGCCGCCCAGCGGATTGACAGGCAATGAGATTGCAGAAGTTCATGGAGCGTGATGGCGCCGGGGCAAGCCCGGATACGGATCTGGTCGATTTAGGCCGGCGGCTATACGACCGGGCACTCGTCCGGCGCGATCAGGAATTGATCACCGACCCTCGCGGGCAGGCCATTGGCTGGCTGCTCGATACGCGCATTCCGATGCTTGACGGCGAGATGTTCTCCGAGGTCGGGCGTGTGCTCGCCGAGCGCCTTCGGTTGAAGGGTGTCCATCAGGTCGCCGGCTTTGGCTTTGGTGCCTTTTCGATGGTTGGTGCGGTGCTTTCCGACTCGGGAGATCCGGCGTTTTCGGGTGGCTTCGTGCGCGAGCAGCGCAAGGCGCATGGGCGCCGCCGCCTCGTTGAAGGACCGCTCGATCGCTCCCAGCCGCTCGTCCTCCTCGACGACATCCTCAACAGCGGCCGAAGTGCCGCGCGTGCGCTGTCTTTGCTGCGCAGCGATGGCTTCGAAGTCGTGGGACTGATGACGCTCTTCAATTTTACCTGGAGCAGCGGTCGGGGCCGGATGGAGAAGGAAGGCCTCTGGGTGGACTCCCTGCTCGATCTCAACCTCCGCGAAAACGTCCGCAGCAGTTCGGATTCGATCTGACAGCCTGCCGCCATGAAGCTCTTCCCGACCCGCTTGATGAAGGTACGCGCGCGCCCTGGCCACCAGGGTGATGGCGCTGTCGGGGAGGCCCCTGCACCGGAGGCCGATCTCGCCGAAATGCCATTCCTCGACCATCTCGAGGAGTTCCGATGGGCGGTTATTCGCAGCATGATCGGCATCGGCGTGGCCGTCGTCGTCTGCGCCTTCTTCAGTAAGTTCATCATCGACAGCATACTGCTCGGGCCGGCGAAGTCGACGTTTTTCATGTACGACCTCTTCGGGATGGCGGCCGAGGATTTGCAGCTTCTCAACCGGACCATCACGGGCCAGTTCTTCGCGCACATTGGCACGATCGCAGCTGTAGGGCTCGTCGTCGGTTCGCCCGCCGTCGTGTATAATATCTGGAGGTTCGTCGAGCCGGGGCTCTATGCAAGCGAGAAACGCGGCCTCAAATTCTCCTCCGTCTTCGCGACCTTCTTTTTCATCACCGGCATTCTGTTCGGCTATCTGATCATCACGCCGCTGGCGCTGCAGTTCTTCGCCAACTATCAGATCTCGGATGCCATCGCCAACCAGTTCGACATCACCCGCTACTTCAGCATGGTGACGTTCTGGGCCTTCGGCGCCGGGCTGCTTTTCGAGCTGCCCGTGGTAATCTACTTCCTCTCGAGGCTCGGCATCCTAACGCCGGCCATCCTGCGCAAGTATCGTCGCTATGCCCTCGTTGGCACGCTGGTGCTCGGCGCCGTGTTTACACCGCCTGATCCCGTCTCGCAGGTTCTGGTTGCCGTACCGTTGTATCTGCTCTACGAGGCATCCATCTTCATCTCGGCTTTCGTGAATAGACGGCGCGAGGCCGAACTCCGCGAGGCGCTAAAGTAGCCGCGCCCTCGCGCGCATTCCGTACGAGGCGCGCCATGAATCGACACCCGTTCCTGCTCACGACGGCAGCCGTCGTGCTCCTCGCCGTTGCGTTTCTGGGTGGATACTTTCTTCCACGCGACGACGACTTTTTCGCGCTCCGAAAGAACTTCCAGATCTTCGGCGCGCTCTACGAGGAGGTCGTTTCGGAGTACGTGGATGATGTGGATAGCGAGCGTCTGATGCGAACCGGCATCGACGCGATGCTGCAGCGCCTCGATCCCTACACCGCATTTCTGGATGAGGCTGATCATGCCGAGCTCGACATCCTCTCGCGCGGGCGCTACTTCGGGATCGGGCTGACGATGGGCCATCGCGATGGTCGCCTGGTCGTCATTTCAACTATCGAAGGTGCGAGTGGCTTTCGGCAGGGAGTGCGTGCCGGGGATGTCGTCACGCATATCGGCGATCGCTCGGCGGAGGGGATGTCGCTCGGCGATGCGCGTACGCTTCTTCGAGGTGAGCCGGGTTCTACGGTGGATCTCACGATCCGTCGCGAGGGCGTCGATGAGCCGCTCCATTTTACGCTGATGCGTGAACAGGTGCGGGTGAAGGATGTCTCTTTCGCAGGCTTCGTATATGATGACACGACCCGCGGCATCGGCTACATCAAGCTCGATCGCTTCGCGCGCAATGCATCGGCTGAAGTTCGCGAAGCCATTGAATCATTGATGCGTACGGAGCGGCTCGATGCGCTTGTGCTGGACCTGCGGGGCAACCCGGGTGGATTGCTGGAGGGCGCCGTAGACATCGCTCAGTTCTTCCTGCCCGAGGGCTCTCCGGTTGTGATGACCAGCGGTAAGGCGGAAGGCACGGAACGCACGTTCCGTACACAGAGGCCTCCGATCGCGGGAGACCTTCCGCTGGCGATTCTGATCGACGAGGAATCGGCGTCGGCCAGTGAGATCGTTGCCGGAGCGGTGCAAGACCTCGATCGCGGCGTCGTCGTCGGCACGACATCATTTGGAAAAGGGTTGGTGCAGACGATCCGCAAACTCCCATACAACACCGCGATCAAGATCACGACGGCGCGTTATTACACCCCGAGCGGGCGGAGCATCCAGAACATTGACTACTCCGCGCACGACGGCCAGGCAGCCGAGCGCCCCGACTCGCTTCGGCGGGTTTACTACTCCGCCGCGGGACGGCCCGTCCGCGACGGCCATGGCATCGAACCTGACATCGCCGCCGATGATGGACCTCAGAGTGAGCTGGAGCAGGCGCTGGAGCGCCGCGCCGCGTTCTTTCTTTACGCCAGCCACTTTGCGGCATCGCACAATGACGTCGGGCCGGACTTCACAGTGACCGACGCTACGCTGCGCGATTTCCGCTCCTGGCTCGATCGGGAGAATTTTACCTACCGGACCGACGCCGAGCGGCTGCTGGATTCGATCGAGGAGGAGATCGTAACTGCCGGCTATGATCGCTCGACAGTTTCGGTCGATGCGCTTGCTGCCGCGCTTCAGGCAGACAAAGACGCGGACTTCGATCGTCGTGCCGATCGTCTCAAGAAGCGCCTTCGCGAGGAAATCCTGACGCGTTATTTGAGTGATTCGGAGCGCGTCCGCGCTTCTTTCCATCACGATGCCCAGCTGGCCGAAGCGGTTCGCGTGCTCGAGGACGGCACCCTCTACAGCAGCACCCTCGCCGCCCGTTGAGACTCCCTCCTCCGAAATCATACCTGATTGACCGTTTCAGAGGAGCATTTCCATGGGCCTGATCGAAATTCTGCTTCTCGGGCTCGCGGGCCTGGCGACGGGATTTCTCGTCGGGCTGGTCGGCGTTGGTGGCGGCATCATCTTCGCCCCCGTACTCCTTTACTACTACAAGTCGATCGGGGCCGCGCCGGGTATGATTGCAGAGCTCACGGTGGCGACCAGCCTGTTCTGCGTTCTATTGGCGGCGACGTCTAGTGCGTGGCACCAGTTGCGGCGGAACTCGGCGATTCCTCGAACGGCGATCAGCGTCGGCCTTACGAGCGCGCTCGGCGTGTATCTCGCAGCGCGTTTCGTCACCACACAGCCATGGTTCGACGCCGGCGCCTTCCAGGTGGTCTTTGGCACCGTCCTCGTCATATCCGTTGTGCGGATGGTAGTCTCAGCGCTGCGCCGTGAAGAGTCGCCCGAGGAAGCAGGTGATCCGCGCGTCGGCAACGTGGCGCTGGCTGGCACGGGCATCGCAGCCGGATCGTTATCCGCGATCGCCGGCGTCGGTGGAGGCATCATCCTCGTGCCGATCTATCACAACCTGTTTCGTTATCCGATCCATCTCGCAACGGGCACCTCGAGCGCCACGATCGTCTTCACATCGATATTCGGCGTCATCACGTATGTCATCGTGGGATGGGGCGTCGCGACGCCCTCGCTGTATTCGATTGGCTATGTCGACGTGGCGGCGGGGCTGGTTCTGGCCGTGCCGGCGTTCGCGACGTCGCGTCTTGGCGTAGCCGCAGCACACCGACTGCCTCGCCGCACACTCTCGCTCACATTCGCCGCGCTGGCCGTCGTCATTGCCGCGCAGCTTATTTACGACGCGCTGGCGGCGTAGAAACCGGCCTCAACAGGTCTCGTATCACGCGCCGATCAGTCATGAGCCTCCCCCTCGTCATGCCCCGCCTCATCACCGTCCTGTTCATGGTGCTGCTCGTCTCGGGCTGCAACAACGACGCAAATTCCCAGCAGACGTACGAAGATCGTCCTCCACAGCGTGTCGAGCGCTCGGGTAGCGAGGTCGACGCAGAGATCGCAAGCAGCCGTCGCACCGCTATAACGCGAGCGGTCGAGGTCGTGGCACCTGCAGTTGTCAGCATCAACGTGCGATCGGTCGAGCGCGTTCGCGTGCGCGATCCCTTCGATGATTTCTTTGCGCCGTTTTTCGGCCAGACGCGCCCTCGAATCATGGAGCGCCCGGTGCAGAACTCGGGCTCCGGCTTCGTGATTTCGGCTGACGGTTACATCGTCACCAATGATCATGTGGCAGGAAATGCGGATGAGGTAACCGTGGCCTTCCCCAACGGCGAAACGCTCGAGGCGGAGTTGGTCGGGTCCGATCCCGCGACCGACCTCGCGCTGCTGAAGGTCAGGCCATCGGGCGCGCTTCCGTACCTCTCATGGGCGGATGATGACGTGCCGCTTGTAGGTGAGTGGGCGATAGCGCTCGGCAACCCGTTCGGGCTGTTTCAGGCGTCGGATCCAACCGTCACCGTTGGTGTCGTGTCGGCCGTAGGTCGCGATCTCCGCTCAGGAAACGACGGCCGCATCTACCGAGACATGGTGCAGACGGATGCCGCGATCAACCGCGGAAACTCCGGCGGGCCGCTCGTCAATGCCATGGGCGAAGTGATCGGTGTGAACACGGCGATCTACAGCGGCTCCGGAGGCTCGATTGGACTCGGCTTCGCCGTCCCATCGTCCAGGGCGCGCCGGATCATCGAAGAGCTGCGTGCAGACGGCAGCATCGACCGCTCCTACTACACCGGACTCTACGGGATCAACGTCAACCGGCGCATCGCGCAGGCGCTCGGCCTCGAAGAAACGGCAGGAATCCTGGTTCGTGATGTGGATCCGGGCTCACCCGGGGCTCAGGCAGGCGTGCAGCCTTACGACGTGATCGCATCCGTCGAAGGCCGCAGCATCAGCAATCTGGATGATTTCGTGGCTTCGCTCTACGAATTTCGTCCTGGCGACACCGTCCAACTCGAGCTCATCCGCGAGAACAGGCGGATCACGACGCAGCTGCGCCTCGGCCGTCAGGATAGTTGAACGCCGCTAAATCGATTCTGAATCTGATGCCTCGTCCGGCCGTCCTTGTTCTGCTGCTCGTCTTCTCGGGCTGCTTCCCTTCTTCCTGCTCGCGAACGGATACGCGAGCGCTGCTTCCGTCGGATTCGCTTTCGCGCGCGATCGCATCCGAGATGCCGGAGACGTCGCTTGAGTTCGTGGGAAGCACTGATCTCGAGCCGGTGCTCGAGCATCCCCGCACGATCCTCTTCGATGAAGTCTCGGGACGAATTTACGTCGCCGACACGCGTGAGAATCGAATCGCCGTCCTCGAGCCGAATGGTGATCTCCACACTGCGTTTCCCGACGCGGAAATCGAACATCCCTATCTCGCGGGTTTTCGCCATGGCCGCATCGCGGTCTTCGAACCGACAGGACGCCGAATCCATTTTCTGGGGGATGATTCGGTTGTGCGCGATCTGGCGGTCGATGTTGATCTCGATGCGACGACGCTCACCTACGCCGTCGTAAATGATGAGGCGATCTATCTCAAAATTGTGGAGGAGGATGGGCCGAGCCGCATCCTGAAACTTGATGATGCCGGCGGTGTGGAGCGATCGTTTGACTTGCCGGGACCGCATTGGCGGAATGCGGGGATGGTGCGCTTCTGGAACGACACGCTCGTCAGCCTTTCCGGCTATCGGCCGATCATTGATCGCGTTTCCCGGGATGGCGTTGTCGATTCGCTCGCGCTTCGCGGCTTCGACTCGCCGATGCTCAGCCGAACCCGCCGGTTCATGCTGGGTGATGCTGCAGACCCGCCGCTGCTGACGTCGTCGGCGGACGTAGCGGGCGACCGTCTGTTCGTGCTGAACCTCCGCGCCGGATGGGTCCAGGTTGATGTTTATGATGATGAGGGAACGCTGCAGCGCATCCTCGTCGAGCCCGATCCGCAGCCGGGAAGGCGTTTCTACCCGATGGATATGGCGGTGGCGCGTGCAGACGACGGCTCGTTCGACGTCTACGTCCTGCTCGTGCAGCCCGCGCCGCGCCTGCTGCATTATCGCGCGCGCCTCGACGATGTGCTTGCCGAGTCCAGCCTTCCCTGACGCCGGCCGGGGGAACAGCCCGTCAGAGGCCGCGTGCCAGCATCGCTTCCTTGCAGACTAAGAGATAATGATGCCCGGTACCACTACCTCCACCTCTGATCTAACGAGTTTGCGGACACTGGGTGAGTTGAAGGAGGCGGGATACCGTCGCCGATCCGTCAAGGACGAGCTCCGCGAGAACCTCATCCATAAGCTCCGCAACCGTGAGCCGGTCTTTACCGGCATCCTCGGATACGAGAAGTCCGTAATCCCGCAAATCCAAAACGCGATTCTCGGCCGGCACGACATGATCCTGCTCGGCCTCCGGGGCCAGGCAAAAAGCCGAATCCTCCGCCTGCTTCCACAGCTGCTCGACGAGTACATTCCCGTCGTCGCCGGGAGTGAGCTGAACGACGATCCGTTCGATCCGATCTCGAAGCACGCGCGCGACCTCGTGGCTCAGCACGGCGACGAGACGCCGATCGACTGGCTCCACCGCGACGAGCGTTACGGTGAGAAGCTCGCCACGCCAGATACGACCATCGCCGACCTGATCGGAGACATCGACCCGATCAAAGCCGCGCATCGCCGCCTCACATACGCCGACGAAGAGGTCATTCACTTCGGCATCATTCCGCGCACGAACCGCGGCATCTTCGCCATCAACGAGCTGCCGGATCTCCAGCCGCGCATCCAGGTCGGCCTCCTCAACATCATGGAGGAGCAGGACATCCAGATTCGCGGCTTCAACATCCGCTTCCCACTCGACGTCCTGATGGTGTTCTCGGCCAATCCCGAGGACTACACCAACCGCGGCAACATCATCACGCCGCTCAAGGACCGCATCGACAGCCAGATCCACACGCACTATCCGAAGTCGATCGAGATCGGCGTCGACATCACGCGGCAGGAGGCATGGGAGGATCGCAACGGCACGACGCCTTCCGTGCGGGTTGAAGTGCCTTACTTTTTCCGTGAGATCATCGAACAGACCGCGTTCGAGGCCAGGGCGAGCGAATATGTGGACCAGAAATCCGGCGTCTCCGCCCGAATGACGCGCGCAGCACTGGAGAATCTTGTCTCCGCCGCCGAACGTCGCGCGCTCATCAACCGGGAAACTGAGACCGTGACGCGGCTTAGCGATCTGAACTATATCGAACCGGCGCTGACCGGAAAGGTCGAGCTCGTTTACGAGGGAGAGCAGGAAGGCGCGCAGAACGTGGCGCGCATGCTCGTTGGCCGTGCCGTCCGAACGATCTTCACCCGCTACTTCACCGATCCGGACGATAAACGGTCGGGGCGCGAGCCATATCAGGAGATCGTCAAGTGGTTCGCTGCCGGTAACCATGTCGAGATCGAGCCGGAGATGCCGGTTGGCACTTACGTTCAGGCGCTCGAACAGGTGGATGGACTACGAGAGGTCGCGCGTGCACACGATGCAGGTTCGAGTGCCGAAGAACAGGCCGTCTTGATGGAGTTCATCCTCGAAGCGCTACACCAGAACTCACTCGTCGGGAAGGATGTCGTCAACGAGCGGCGGACCTATTCCGACATGATGGGCTCGATGCTCTCCTCCCTCGGATCGATCGACATTGACGACGAAGATTTCGACGAGTACGATGACCCCGACGACGATCCGATTTTCTGAACCGGCACTTACGTGATCGCTCCCGGCCGCCACAGTGCGGTTCGCGGATTCCGCGAGGCATCGGAAGAACGCGTCGCCTACTGCTCGATCGGAACGATCTCACCGCGTGGGGTGATGCGTTCGCCCTCGCTCGGCTCCCGCGTCGGAAACGAGCCGATCGGGACGTTGCGGTCGCGGTCCTTCGGCACGTAGTGCGTGTGGTCGCCGTGCGGCACTTGGTAATACGGCAGCGGATTGAAGACGCCGATCGAGTCGATCATCACAAAAAGAAAAAAGACGGCGGCTACCGCGACCACGATCCACCGAAGTCGTCTACGCATGGGGAATGAGGAATGGTGAAACCGGTCTGATGGTCGAATATCCGTAACACCGCGCTGTTCCTGATGGCGCCTGCGTTAACGGATAATCCGTGTGTGGTGCGAGGCGTCTGAGGCTCGGATGTGTTGGGAAGTAGCGGTTGAGAATCATATCATATCGCCGTGACCGGTGCGGCGAGCACGTGGTGAGGAAGCGAGGTTGCTCCGGTGTGACGCGCCGCTCGTCGTCCAGTTTATCAATGATCAATCTCACGCTAAAGCGATAGGCTTCATGGAGCATAAAATCTGGTTCAACGGGGAGCTGATCCCGCACGAAGACGCAAAGATTCACGTCCTCTCGCACGTCGTGCACTATGGATCATCAGTTTTCGAAGGGATCCGCTGTTATGAGACGAAACGCGGTAGCGGCGTCTTGCGGCTGCGCGAGCACATGCGGCGTCTGGTGGATTCCGCGAGGATCTATCGGATGGAGATCCCATACTCGCTCGATGATCTGGAAGAGGCCGTGATCGAGACGATTCGCGAAAGCGGTCTGAAGTCCTGCTACATCCGTCCCGTCGTTTTTCGGGGAACGGGATCGCTCGGCGTCAACCCGCTCAAGAATCATGTTGAGACCGTGATCGCGGTGTGGGAGTGGGGAGCGTATCTGGGGGATGAGGCGCTCGAGAATGGCGTCGACGTACAGGTTGCGTCCTGGAATCGGATGGCGCCGAACACTTTCCCCGCCATGGCAAAAGCCGGCGGCAACTACCTCAACGCCTCGCTCGTGAAGATGGATGCCGTGCTCAACGGCTATACCGAAGGCATCATGCTTTCCACAGACGGCTTCGTGGCGGAAGGCAGCGGAGAAAACCTGTTCGTGATTCGCGACGGCGTCGTCTACACCGCACCGACCGGGCTTTCGATTTTGCCGGGAATCACGCGAGATGCGGTCATGACCCTGCTTCGCGAGCGCGGCTATCGCATCGAGGAGGCGCGCATCCCGCGCGAGGCGCTCTACATCGCCGACGAACTCTTCTTCACCGGCACCGCTGCTGAAATAACGCCCATCCGCAGCGTCGACAAGCACACGATCGGCTCGGGCAAGCGCGGGCCAATCACGAAGGAAATCCAGGATGCGTTCTTCGATGTCATCCGTGAGGGCAACGACCCGCACGGATGGCTGAAGATGGTTGAGGAGCAGACGTCGGCGAAGTAATCAGAAGTATAATCTGTTCCACCGGGTCCTCTCTATTGTGTGTCGAGACAAACCCTATGGTCTCGAAGCAACAGGGCACCCGTACTCCTCGTTTCGGTCGTGCCATCGACACGGCTGAACTGGTGGATGCTTTTGTGCGGGTAGTCATACGATGACTCGCGCGCA
>CAZKDQ010000003.1:40279-41572 GCA_964551345.1 uncultured Rhodothermales bacterium | reverse complement strand
CGATGACTCGCGCGCACGCGCGCGTGAGTGAGCCTATCACTAAGTCATCCGATCACTGCCCCGCCGGAACCACGAGGCTTCACACGGCTAAGTTTGTGTAAAGTCGTCGGATGATGCCGCCCGCGGGCGCGTATGCTGGCGGGAGTAGAGGTGTCGGCCGATCGCTCTCATCGTAGCCGAGTCCGCCATGGTGTTTAGCAGAACGATCCGTTCGCCATACGCCCTGTTGCTCGCGGTATGCCTCAGCCTGCCGGTGCCGGGGTTGGTGACCGCGGCTCAGGGAAGCGAAGCCGCGAGTGGGCGGGATTCATTGACGGTAGAGGAGATCGACGCCCGTCTGGCTGCGATCAGCCCGGATTCGACACTCTCGGAACGCGAGGGCGGGCTCTTCCTCAAGCTGCTCTCACTGGCAGGAACGGATCTTTCGGAGGACGACGAGCGCATCGTAAAGCAGCATGTCGCGCGCGTGATCCCGCTGTTGCCGGACTCCCTCCGTGATCACATCGCACGCGAACACAGGCGCCGCGATCTCGATCGATGGGTGCTGCCTTTCGGTGCCGGCGAGGTGCTCATCGCGTGGTGGCGCAGCGAGGATCCGATGCCTGCCACCGATCGCAATGAACGCGTCGACGAGCACATTCGCCGCGTCAGCTACGCACTCCGAGAGTTCGCGGCCGAGACGCCGGCCGGTTATGACGATCGCGGCGAGATCTACGTCCGGTTCGGCGAGCCATACCAGCGCCGAGAAATATCCTATGCTGATGGTCGGATGATCCGGGAAGTCTTCCGCTTCGGCGTGCCCGTGACGCTGAGCGACTTCCCGGACAACGAGATCTGGACGTATCCGCACATCGACCATAGCATCTTCTACATTTTCGTGAGCGAGAACCGGCGTCCGTTCCGGATCGGCTCATCCGAAGATCTTCTGCCGCGGCGGCTGCGAATCATGTCCACGACGTCTCCCCGCAGCATGAACATTTCGGTGTCCTCGCTGGCCGCCATGCGGCACATCCTGGAGCGCCTGGCCCTGATTCATTCGGACTTCGGCTCGCGCTACGACCAGGTCGACAATTATGCGCTCTGGCAGGAGGAACGGCGGATGCTGCGCAGCGCCGGCGCCCCGTTGAATCCGGGGGAGCAGGAGCAAGTCGTGGGTGCGGGAATGACGGGCATGGCCGTCTATTCGAACCCGATGATGAGCATGAGTCCGATCAACGATTTCGTACGCTCCTCGCTCACAGAGAGTCGGATCCTCGACCGGCACTCCGAGCGTGCGCGCGAGGAAGCCGCACC
>CAZKDQ010000003.1:16013-40179 GCA_964551345.1 uncultured Rhodothermales bacterium | reverse complement strand
ACAGAACGCGATACGTTCGCACTGCTCGCTTCCCATGTGGAAGGCCGAGTGATCACGCCACAGACGGTTCATCTACCTTCTTTCAGTTCCGGATCACACCTTGCTGTGCAACTTGATCGGTACGTCGCCAGCGTTCGTACCGGTCCGCCGCTCAACGTCCTCCTCGGGCCGCAGATACAAGTCGGGCTGCAGCGGTCGGATCGGCTGGAGCCGCTTAGATCGGACGGCACCGCGCTCGAGATGAGCGACCTCCGGCCCATGTTCACGCTCTTCACCGCCGCAGCGCTTGCTTCGGCTGATGATCCGCTCGAGAACACCGATCCGTTTCCGTTTTCCTTCGCCCCGTCGCAGGGATCGCTCGTCCTTCAGTTCGAGGTTTACAATCTGATGTTCGATGCGGATGATCGCACGCGCTACCTGATCGAGTACGAGGTGGCACGGCGCGATCGGGAGCGCGGCCTCCGTGGCGTGCTTGGGCAGACGAGGCTCGAGCGCACGGCCGCCCGAACCGAGCACGAAGGTCAACATCGCGTGGCGCAAGAATACATCGTCCTCGATCCGGCCGAGTGGACGGGCGAGAGCGAGCTGATTCTTACGGTTCGCGTCACGGATGCCGTCGCAGGGCGATCGGTCGAGCGGTCACTGGTTTTTGGAGGATGAGGAATCGCCGTCTTCAGTGATCACCTCACTGAACATGGTTTCGCCCGTTCGCAGCATGCGTCGCACGTACGGATGGCACAGTCGGCAGTTCAGGCCGAATTTAACGTGCCGCTGAAGCTCGGCAACCGTAGCCGCGCCTGTTTCCTCCGCAATCGCCCGCAACTCCTTGAACGTGCGCAGATAGCAGAGACAACGGTCGATCCTCATCTGTCGGCGAAACGGATCGACGTCGGCGCGATCCCCGCTGAGAAGCTCCGAATGAGTTCGCCATCCATATCCACTACGCGCATGGTGCCCGCCTGTGTAAATCCGTTGATGTATCCGAGGTAAAGCACGTCCTCTTCCGCATCGTAGGCAACCGATCCGATGCTGCCGTCGAGCGGCCCGACCTCACCAGTGATCACGTTGTCTTCCGTATCGATAATGAGGACGAAGTAGGCGCCGTCGCGCTCACTGAGTGCGTACATGCGCCGGCTTTCGGCGTCGAAGTAGGCATCCTGCCCGAACTCTGCCGACATCATGCGGCCTTCCACAGGCAGACGGCCTGTGACTGCGCCGGATACGGCATTCAGGATGACGATCTCCCCGTCCGTAGTGCCGATTTCGTTGAAGTTCTCATCATAGATCGTCTGGCCGGTGCACGTTACGAAGACATCGCCGTCCGAATCCGGGACGACGTAGCGCGGGCCGTCGCAGTCGACATGCGTTGTGGTGATGACTTCATCGCTCGTCGCATCGATGACGGAAACCGTGCGCCCGGCGCCGAAACCCTGATTCGCAACGAACACCCGATTCCCCACGCGCGCAATGCCATCGGGATTGTTGCCGACCTCGATGTCTTCGAGGTGCTGGTAGGTGGCACGGTCGATCACCGAAACGATGCCGCCGGTGAACGAGTCGACCGATCCGTAGAGATTCGTGACGAAAAGCTTGTCGTCGGTCATCGCCAGGTAGCGCGGACTTACCAGGCCTTCGACCTGCCCCACCAGCGCGCCGGTCTTGTGGTTAAGGACATCAACGCGGCCGCCGGTATTCGCAACGATGAATAGCAGATCGCCATCGATCTCGATCGACTGAACGATGGTTTCGAGGTCACGGAATGCCGTCGTCGCGCTGTTCGTCGCCGGGTCGTAGCGCGTCACGGTGCCATTTCCCGCCCCGAACTCGCCCTGGTTACCGATGTAAACGTGGCTGCGGACGTCGTTGTCATTTTCGTCGTCTTTCGTGTTGACGATGTCGCAGCCGCCGACCAGGAAGAGGAAGATCAGCAGGGGGACGAGCCGAACAGGAGTGCGCGATAAAACAATCATTGCTTAGTCGGAATGGTTTTGATGGAAAGGAAAAGCCGCAGGTGGCGCGGCGGCATCGGATGCGCGGCCACGACGGCGTAGTCTGCGTCGAGCAAGTTGTCGATGATGATGCCCGCGTTGAGGCGCGCGCCTGCAATCTCGTGTGTGGCGTTTAGGCGCAGCGAGACCGTGAGGAATGGATCGAGCCAGTCGGATCCGTCGGCGTTGATGTAGCGCCGGCCGGTGTAGTCGAAACTGATGCCGCCGGTGATCCTTCGCCGCGTGACGGAAATGCCGGTGCGGAGCAGATCTCGAGGGACGTATCGGAGAAACTGCCCCTCCGCATCCTCCGACCGATCCCGAGCATGCGTAAGCGAGTAACGCAGGTCGTATCCGATGATCGATTCACCGATCGGCTGTCGGTACCGGATCGATGATTCGAGTCCCGCCGAGCGCGTGCTGCTCAGGTTCTCCGGCGTCCAGATTGTACCGGATTCCGGCATCCACACGATCTGGTCGCGCGTGGTGAGATAGAAGGCCGTCAGATCGATGGACGCGCGGCGGGTACGAAGGACGATGCCTGCGTCCCGGCTCCAGCCGCGTTCGGGCCGGAGGTCGGGATTGCCGCCCGGCATCCAGTACCGATCGTTGAAGGTGGGGGGACGAAATCCGCGGGCGATGGAGGCGCGAAGCCGAAGCGCCTCGCTCACCGGGATGCTTACTCCAATTCGAGGATTGAGCGATCCGTACTGGATCCGATCGGCCGCGTCGTCCGGGTTGAGATACACATCGCCACGGGCGGCGGCATTGACCATGGCGGGCCCTAATTCCCCGGCTGCCTGCACAAAGACGGCACCGCGATTTTCCGTTACACGGTCGAGTTGCGGATGAAAGGCACGAGCTGTTGCGCCTTCTGCGCCGGCAATCGCGATCCACGTGCCGGGCAGGTTCTGCGTGACTTCGGCATCCACTGAAATAACCCGGTTCGACCCTTCCTGATCGAGATCCGTCAGGCGGTTTACGTACCGAATCTCCGCCTGCTGAAAAAGTCCTCCCACCTTCACCCGCGTCGTTGCGCTACCGAACCGCACATCACCCCAGAGACGCGTGGAAGCATCCCACTGTCGCTCATGACGGGAAGAGGCGGCCGTTCCTGCGAGCCCGCGTTCGGCGCTCGTACGGAGCAGTGAGAGGCGCAGGTCGGTCGCTTCGCCTTCACGCCGGGCCGAGCCGAAGAACGACGTGCGGCGGCGGTCGGCATTCTCCAGAAGCACGTCGCGCCGAAGGGCGCGGCTGTAGTAGGCGAAGTCGTTCGCAGCCGTTTCCGTATCCGCACTCAGCAGCAGAGAGAGGCGGTCGTGCGCTGCACTTAGCTCGAGCGATGCCGTGCGATTTCCGAAGGCACCTGCTCCGGCACGGAGTTGGGCCGCAGTTCCTTGCCGGGATGGGCGCGTCCGTAGATGCACCGCGCCGCCAATGGCATCCGCCCCATAAAGCGGCGAAGCAGCGCCATTCATCACCTCGACGCGCTCGACGATGGATGAAGGCAGCAGCGTCAGGTCGAGCTGCCCGAGTTGGGGATCAGAAAGGCGCCGCCCGTCGAGAAGGATGGCCGTCTGCGATGGGCTCGTGCCGCGGAGGGAGAGGCTGGCAAGGCCTCCGGCTCCGTAGCGGCGAACGAAGGTTCCGGAGCCCTGCTGGAGGATGTCCGCCAGATGTCGAGCGCCGCCGGCACGCGCCGCATCACCATCAATGACGTCGATGTGCGCGGTCGCTTCGAATGCAGAGCGCTCAAGGCGGGTCGCTGTCACCGTGACTTCAGGAATCACGTAGACCGTATCCACAACAGACGCCGGTGGCGCATCAGGCGCCACGGCGATCAGCAAAAGCAGACAGAGCAGGGTAGACATGACAAAGCCCGGCCTCAAAAAACGAGGTCGGGCATCCCTGCGGCACCTTGCCGAGAAATACGCGAACCCCAGGTCCCGGAGGTCGGTAGCGATATCCTGTGAGGCAGGTCTCCTGGCTTACCGTTCGGCGTCTCGTAGACGCTCCGGACGACTCCACCGCCAGCCTTCCCGTCCATAGACAGTGACTGCGGCTTCATCACGCCGTCCGGAAGAAGCGGCGTACAGTTGCGGGTACAGCTCCGGTTTATCGGCCACAGCCGATCCCGGATTCCCTTTTAATCCGCGACGTTACGACGTCGGCGGAACCCTACAGGTAGTTGGAAAGAACGAGTGCAAGCTCCGGCAAAGGCGCCATGTTAGCAGAGAGAGTTGACGATGGAAGATCGAAACGGCACTATCCTCGAACCTCCATCATCTATCCTCATCCATTGCCAGGGCAGAAATCTTTGTCCATAGCCGGCACTGCAATTAACATCCCCCCGTGCCGGACCGCAATGCGTTCATTCAATCTTACCGTTACCTGTGCTCGAAGCCGATTCCATCCTCTGGCTCTTCACCGTTGGCTTCATTGGCGTCGTCCTCGTGGCGGTTCTCGCCGGTATCCTCGCGATCCATCGGCACAGGCAGGCGCAGGATGACGAACCGACGTACGTTTCAATCGGGAAGGTCGCGCTCGCGTTAGGCGTATTCGTAGCCACCGTCGTGACGTTCGCACTCGTTACCGACGGCTGGATGGATCAAGAGCGGATGTACGAGCTCGATCTGCGCGTGCACGAGTTCTTTGCCGCACTTGAAGGCGCTTTGATCACCGACATCATGCTCGTCATGACGTGGTTCGGCAGCACGCAGGGCGTCATCGCAGCCGCCGTCATACTCGGAATCTACTTCTGGCGCGATGGGATGCGCCGTCAGTTCGTCAACCTTGTCATCGTCTTCGTACCGGGTACCGCTGCTCTGTGGATGCTCAAGGCGATTTTCAGCCGTGAGCGGCCGGGCGAGGCGCTCGCGCCGACCGTCGGCCACAGCTTCCCGAGCGGGCACAGCTTCTCCGCCACCATCATCTATGGATTTCTGATCTACCTCGCGTGGACCGAAACGCAGAGCGCACCGCTACGCATCGGCCTGACGATCTTCCTCTCGCTCATCATCCTGACCGTCGCCGCGAGCCGGATCGTGCTGAACGTCCATTGGGCAAGCGACGTTATCGGCGGCGTCCTCTTCGGCCTTGCATGGCTCGTCAGCAGTCTGATGATCTCGTCGATTGCCGCCGACGTCATCACGCAACGGCGCCCGTCGATGATCGCGGAAAAATAACGCAGACCCTTAGTACTCCTCCTCCATCACTTCCAGAACATGAAGCTTCGAATCGCTCATTCCCTAATCGTATTCACTATGGTCCTGGCTGGTTGTGACCGCAGTTCCGAGGAATCACTTCAACAGCCGCTGGCTGATGCGGTTGAAGATGTTCTTGTGGATTATCCCGAGGCAACGATCGCCGTCGCCGTCATCGACCCGGCGACCAACACGCGGTATTCCGTTAACGGCGACACGACCTTCCATGCGGCAAGTATGATGAAGGTGCCGGTGATGATCGAGGTCTTCCGGCAGGCGGAAGAAGGCCGGTTTTCATTGGATGACTCCCTGCTCGTCGAAAATCGTTTTCGATCGATTGTCGACAGCAGCGTGTACAGCATCGAGACGGATTCTGACGATGGCATTTACGCTGCCCTCGGCGGTTTGATGTCGATTCGGGATCTGACCCGCAACATGATCACCGTCTCATCCAATCTTGCCACGAACATCCTGATCGAGCACGTCTCGCCGACTGCCGTGCGGGAAACGACGGAGAGACTGGGCGGGACGGGTGTCAACGTGCTGCGCGGTGTCGAGGACCTCAAGGCCTTCGGGCAGGGGATGAACAACACGGCGACGGCCTCCGGACTAGCCGCACTTTTCGAGGCTCTGATGGAGCGGCGAGCCGTATCGGCCGAGGCGGACAGCCAGATGATCGACATCCTGCTCGATCAGCAATTTCAGTCTGTTATCCCCTCCGGGCTCCCTGAAGGCGTGGGCTTCGCCCACAAGACGGGCTGGATCACCGGCATTCACCATGACGGCGGAATCGTATTTCCACCTGAGGGCGATCCTTACGTGCTTGTGGTGATGACGCGGGGAATCGTTGACGAGATTGAATCTGCCGCTGCCGGAGCAGAAGTCGCCACCGCCGTCCACAGCGTGCTTCGGCCGGATGACGAGTAGCCAGGCGTTTGCCGGCGCTCAATCGATCCAGATCGTTTTAATGTTGACGAACTCGCGAATGCCGAAGACCGCCAGCTCGCGCCCGTAGCCGCTGCGCTTTACGCCGCCGAAGGGCAGCCGCGGATCGCTTCGCACCATCTCGTTTACGAAGGCGCAGCCGACCTCTAGCCTTCGCGCAACGTGCTCGCCCTTCTGGACGTCCCGCGTGAAGACGGCTCCGCCCAATCCGAACGGCGTGTCGTTAGCGAGAATGATCGCATGCTCGACGTCCCGTGCCCGCGTCACCGCTGCCACCGGCCCGAAGATCTCTTCGGTGAAAGCGACCGTTCCCGGTTCCACATCCGTGAGAACGGTCGGAGCATAGTAGAAGCCCGTGCGGTCGAGCGGTCTGCCGCCGGTAGCGATCGTTGCGCCATCCCTTACGGCGCGCTCGACCTGATCGTGAAGTTCATCCCGCAAATCCGATCTCGCGATCGGCCCGAGGTCGGTGGATTCATCCATCGGGTCGCCGATCTTTACGGCCTCGACTTCCGCCACGAAGCGCTCAACAAACTCGGCGTAAACGGCATCTTCCACAATGAACCGCTTAGCGGCGATGCAGCTCTGGCCGTTGTTCTGCATGCGCGCCTGGACGGCGAGCGGCACCGCCCGATCCATATCCGCATCGTTCAAAACGATAAAGGGGTCCGAACTGCCGAGCTCGAGCACCGACGGCTTGATCTCCCGGCTCGCGACGCTGCCGACTGCGCTGCCCGCTCGTTCACTACCCGTGAGCGTGGCACCGCGAACGCGCGTGTCAGTCAGGATCTCCTCGACCTTCTTCGTCTCGATCACCAGCGTCTGAAACTGGTCGTCATCAAATCCCGCGTCACGTACAACTTCCTCGATGGCGAGCCCGCACCCGGTCACATTGGATGCGTGTTTGAGCAGCCCGGTATTGCCCGCCATCAGAGCCGGCGCGGCGAAGCGGAAGACCTGCCAGAAAGGGAAATTCCATGGCATCACAGCCAGAATCGGCCCGAGCGGTTCGTATGCGATGAGGCTCCGTCCCGCCTCCGTATCCACCCTTTCATCCGCCAGTTGCGCCTCCGCATTATCGGCGTAATAGCGGCAAACCAGCGCGCACTTGTTGACTTCCGCCGTCGCCTGCGAAATCGGTTTACCCATCTCACGCGTCATGAGCTCACCATATTCCCGCGAGCGCTCCTCCAGCAGGTCCGCACACCGGTGCATGCTTCGCGCGCGCTCGGTCATATCATCGTCCCGATGCCTGACGAACGATTGCCACGACCGTTCGATGCGGTCCGACAGCTCGTCATCCGAAATGTGTTCGTAGCGTGCGACTTCCTCTTCGGTCGCAGGATTGACGGATACATTGCTCATGATTCCCTTCAATATGATGGACGGTCGATCTGATGCGCCATGACAACGCGTGCCTCGCACCTTGATGATCCCCTACTGTATCTTCGGATCCGTGAAACGTCCCGATAGCGTCCGACCGTTTCACGATGATCATATCAGGAGGTCGTTCTCGATGATTCGATCGCCAATAAAATCGCTCATTTCCACTGCATTAAGCTGCTGATGTCAAATTCCTTTCCCGAGATCTCGAAGGAGGATCTACAGCGTTTGGTTGGGGCGCCGGTCGAGGATGAATCATTGTACATTCAGGCGTTGCGTCATGGGTCACTCTTTCGTGGGGATGATGACAGCTACCTGCTTTCGAACGAGCGGCTCGAGTACCTGGGTGATGCCATTGTCGACTTCGTCGTTGCCGAGGCTCTTTATATCCACTTCGCGGATCGGGATGAGGGCTTCCTGACACGGGTGCGGGCGCGGATCGTCAGCGGAGCGGCCCTGGCGCAGTACGCCGCGCGGATCGGGTTGGGCGACTTCATTTTGATGAGCAGCGACATGGAGCGTTCTGGAGGCCGCGCCAACGCCTCGATTCTTGCCGGCGCATTCGAGGCCCTCGTGGCGGCGGTCTACCTCGACCGTGGTGATGAAGCCGTGCGATCGTTTCTGCAGCGGGTCGTGCTTGATGAGATCGACCTCGACGATGTGGCGGGCCGGCGCGACAATTACAAGAGCATACTGCTCGAGTATGCACAGGCGCGCGGGTGGGCACAGCCATCATACCGAGTGGTGGAGGAGGAAGGGCCGCCGCACGCACGCATGTTTACAACTGAGGTCGTTGTAGAATCGCAACCGTCGGGGCGAGGCCGTGCGGGAAGCAAGAAGATGGCGGAGCAGAAAGCGGCGAAACAGGCACTGGAAAAGCTGCAGGCGGAAGAGAAAGGCTAAAGAACGGCGTTCCGCTTCATCAGAAACTATCCACGCGCGCAGAAACGGCCGCGCTGCGATATCGTTCAGCATTTCCCCATGCTTTCGATTTGTCTATAGCTCGCATTCATGCCCATCGATCTCAATTACACCGACCGTTTCGTCGACCGCCACATCGGCCCGTCTGATGAGGAAATCACCGCGATGCTCGAGCGTCTGGGCCTCGGTTCGCTCGATGAACTCGTCAAGCAGGTCGTCCCGCAATCCATCCGCACGGAACGGCCGCTGGATCTTCCGTCCCCGCTTGCGGAGCACGAGCTGCTGGAGCGCGCCCGCGAGCTGGCTTCACGAAATCGGATCTATCGCTCGTTCATCGGGATGGGTTACCACGACACGGTGACGCCGGCGGCGATCCAGCGTGGCATCCTCGAGAATCCGGGCTGGTACACGCAGTACACGCCTTATCAGGCCGAAATTTCGCAGGGAAGGCTTGAGGCGCTGCTGAATTTCCAGACGATGGTGATCGATCTGACCGGGATGGAAATCGCCAACGCGTCTTTGTTGGATGAAGGAACGGCTGCCGCAGAGGCGATGATGCTCCTCAATCGAAACGCGCGGCGGTCTGACGCCGACACGTTTTTCATATCGGAGCTTTGCCATCCGCAGACGATCGCGGTAGTGGAAGAGCGCGCGCGTCACATCGGCGTCCGCATCATCATCGGGGATCACGAAGAGCTGGAGTTTGACGACACCATCTTCGGCGCACTCGTTCAGTATCCTGCGACCGATGGAGTGATTTACGACTACAGGGATTTCTGCGATCGTGCCCATGCAGCGGATGCGCACGTCGTTGTCGCGGCGGACATCCTGAGCCTCGCTCTGCTGGAGGCGCCGGGCACGTTCGGTGCCGACATCGCAGTCGGGTCGACGCAGCGTTTCGGTGTGCCGCTGGGATATGGCGGGCCGCACGCCGGGTATTTCGCGACAAAGGAGGAGTTCAAGCGCCAGGTGCCGGGCCGCATTATCGGAGTCACGATTGATGCCGACGGCAAGCAGGCGCTACGGATGGCGCTGCAAACGCGAGAGCAGCATATCCGTCGCGATCGCGCGACGTCCAACATCTGCACAGCGCAGGTTCTGCTGGCCGTTATGGCCGCGATGTATGCCGTCTATCACGGTCCGACCGGATTGCGTCGCATCGCCACGCGCGTGCACGACCTGACGAAGCTGCTGGCCGAAGGGCTTCGGAAGCAGGGCTACGTGATTCGCCACGACGACTTCTTCGATACGCTGCGCGTCGAGCTCAACGGTCGTCCGCTCGATGATGTGATGGATGCTGCGGACGCCAATCGCATCAACCTTCGTGCATTCGAGGACGGATCAGTTGGCATCGCGCTCGATGAGACAGTGAGTGTCGATGACCTCGAGTCGCTATTGGCAGTTTTCGATCGTGGCGAGGAGGAAGTCCCCGAAATCGAAGATCTTGCTGATGACCTCGGCTCAGGTTACGCGGGCTCGATGGTCCGGACGACGCCGTTCATGGAGCATCCCGTCTTCAACACGTATCACTCCGAGACGGAGCTGATGCGCTACATGCAGCGGCTTGCGGCTCGTGATCTCTCCCTCACCACGAGCATGATTCCGCTTGGATCGTGCACCATGAAGCTGAATGCGGCGGCCGAGCTCTTCACCATTACGATGCCCGGATTCAGCCGCCTGCACCCGTTCGCGCCGAGAGAGCAGGCGGCAGGCTATGATGTGGTGATGGATGAGCTGGCGGCGTGGCTTGCTGAGCTCACGGGATTTGCGGCGACCTCCCTGCAGCCGAACTCCGGTGCGTCGGGAGAATATGCCGGGCTGCTCGTGATCAAGGCCTATCATGAGAGCCGCGGCGAAGGGCACCGGAATATCTGCCTGATCCCGACATCCGCCCACGGCACCAACCCGGCGAGCGCCGTGATGACGGGGATGAAAGTCGTCGCGGTGAAGACCGACGACGACGGCAACATCGACGTCGATGACCTCCGGGAAAAGGCCGCGAAGCACGCCGACAACCTGGCGGCACTAATGGTGACCTATCCGTCCACGCATGGTGTCTTCGAGCAGGAAATTCGTCAGGTATGCGACATCGTGCACCAGCAGGGCGGGCAGGTTTACATGGATGGGGCCAATCTTAATGCGCAGGCCGGACTCTGCCGGCCCGGCGAGTACGGCGCGGACGTTTGCCATCTCAACCTCCACAAGACGTTCGCTATCCCGCATGGCGGCGGCGGACCGGGGATGGGTCCGATCTGCGCGGCGGAGCATCTCGTTCCGTTTCTTCCGGGCCATCCGGTCGTGGAGACGGGCGGCGAGAAGGCGATCGGCCCGATCGCGGCGGCTCCGTTTGGAAGCGCCAATATCCTATTGATCTCGTGGGCTTACATCGCGATGCTGGGCGGCGACGGCCTGACGAAGGTGTCACAAGTCGCTATCCTCAACTCCAACTACATGGCGAAGCGGCTCGAGGATGATTTCCAGATTCTCTATCGAGGGAAGGATGGCCGCGTAGGGCATGAGTTCATCGTTGACCTTCGGCCGTTCAAGCGCGACACCACGGTCGCAGAGATCGACGTCGCGAAGCGTTTGATGGATTACGGCTACCACGCGCCGACGATGTCCTTCCCGGTCGGTGGCACGATCATGATCGAGCCGACGGAAAGTGAATCGATGGATGAGCTGGATCGGTTTTGCGACGCGCTGCTATCGATCCGCGAAGAGATTCGCGAGATCGAAGTCGGCGAGGCCGACGCGTCGAACAACGTACTCAAGAACGCACCGCATACGGCGCATATGGTGACGGCGGATGAGTGGGCTTATCCTTATGGGCGGGAGAAAGCGGCATTTCCTGCGCAATGGACGCGCCAGCACAAGTTCTGGCCGAGCGTGCGCCGCGTCGACGATGCCTACGGCGACCGCAACCTCATATGCGCCTGCCCTCCAATGGAGGAGTACGCGTGATTATGGCTCGGTCTGGCCGTCAGGCAACATCCTGATCAGCAGCAAGAGAGGGAATCGGCGCATCTGCCGGTTCCCTTTTTTCTTTGGACGATGGTCAAGGATCATGATTATAGGAGCATCAATCGCCCCGAAAGGAAATTTTCGGCGCACAGGTTTTGTCGCTTGAAGTACTAGGTGCGATAGATGGGGGTGCCGTAGGATCCACCGGTACAGGTGTAATGCCCCCGATATGCGCGGTCAGACGGTTCACCATACGATTGAACGTGTCATCCGTGGCGGCGCTGCATACGAAAGTGCTTTTACGATTTTCACCCAATGATTTGACCATGTCCATGGAAACACCAGCTACAAGAAGCCACGTTTTGCCGCGATGGCTCGCGGTCACGGTTTCATTTCTCACGCTACTGATAATGACGGCGGCGCCCTCCCAGGCTCAGGAGGAGGTGAGCAACAAGGGGGATGAGTTCATCATGACGTTCCTCAATAACTATCAGGGGAACGCCACGATCGAGCTTCATCTGACCGGCGCCAATACCACGGTGACGGTGCAGTATCCGATGGGGGCACCTACGTTTGAGGAGACCGTCACGATTACCGACGATGAAATAACGATCGTCGAGCTTCCCGTTCAGTCTTCGTCAGGCTGGTCTCCCAACGCCGTGGGATCAAACGCCGTATATGCTTTCGCGGAGACAGACTTTGTCGCGTATATGATCAACCGCGAAGGGTTTACGAGCGACGCGGCGCTTGCACTTCCGGTGGACGCGATGAACACCGAGTACATCGTCATGACTTACATGTCGACGTCGTATCGCAACGAGTTTGCCGTGGTTGCCGGATTTGATAATACAATCGTCTCGATCACACCAACCGGTGCGATAGGTGATACGGCGCCCGGTGAAACCCTTGAGGTGACCCTCGATAGAGGAGAAGCATTTTTCGGCCGAGGCAATGCTACCGGAGCCGCCGGCGACCTCACCGGCACGATTATCTCCGCAAGTCGGCCGGTCGGGATGACCAACGGGAATCAGTGCGTCAATGTGCCGTCCGGTACGGGATTCTGTGATCATATTTTCGAGGTGGCACATCCGACGCAGACGTGGGGTGAATCGATTCCTGTAACCAATCTTCCTAATCGAACCGAGGGCTCTGTATACCGCATACTTGCTTCCGCGGACGATACACAGGTCACGCTCGATGGCGCTGCACTGGTGATGCTGGACCGAGGTGAGTTCTACGAGACTCAGATCCTCCCGGGAGATCATGTGTTTGCTGCGAACGAGCCGATCTTTGTCGTCCAGTATATGACGGGTAGTGGTCGGCCGGGCACGGGCGGTATTGGCGATCCGGCGATGGGTAACATGATTCCGTCGGAGCAGTATCTGAATGCCTATACCTTCTCGACCGTCGGCGGCAATCAATTCACGCAGCACTACCTGACGGTGATCGCTCAGAATGACGACATCGGAACCAGCATGATGCTGGATGGATCGCTGATTCCGGCTGGTGATTTCTCCCCGATCGCGAGCACCAATCTGTCGGTGGCGCGTCTGGAGCTTGAGGAGGGCACGCATACCACGTCGTCTGTAGGACTCCACGGCATTACCGTGCAGGGGTATAACAACGACGACTCCTATCTCTACCCTGGCGGCGCTCGCTTCGAGTTTATAACCGGCGACGATCAGAACCCGCCGATCTGCGCGTTTACGATCGAAGGAGACGACGCCGTTGGTAGCGTCCGCGATGATCGCATGGATGATTCGGGTGTTTACTTTGTCCGTCTCGCAGAAGGCAGCGAGAACGTGGAACTGACGGTAGATCCGTTTGAGCCTGGAGCAGCGCAGGTAGGATGGAGGCTCTCGCTCATCGATCCGACCATGAACGGCTCCGGCACCGTTCTCGGCCTCGACGGCTCAGGCAACCAGTGCCGCTCGACGGTGCAGCTCGGTGATGATCAGCCGCCGCTCGACGAGTGCGACGACATCACGACGATGCCGCAGTGGGATGGTCAGATCCACAGCAACGGCGACGGCACGGGATGGCTGCGCTTCACCGCCCAGACAGGTCTGACGCGCGTCCACTTCTACAACACGACGAACCTCTCGACCGACCTTTCGGCTGAAGGCTTCGTCGAGACGGCAGACAACGACTGGATGTGGGACGGCGACCCTGGAGAGGAGCCGACCGAAGTGATCGTGCAACTCGAGACCATCGACAAGACAAGCGGCAACATCCGCTTCTGGGTCCGCCTGCACGACACGTGCCAGCGCACGGTCGATGTCGATCCGATGACGGATCTTGGCCGTGAGGTCATGCTGCCGACATCCTACGCGCTCGAGCAGAACTATCCGAACCCGTTCAATCCGAGCACGAGCATCACGTATCATCTGCCGGAGGCGTCATATGTGACACTCGTTGTCTACGACGTTGCCGGGCGAGAAGTGCGCACGCTCGTTGACTCAGCGTTGGATGCAGGCCGGCATACGGTTACGTGGGATGGTACCGCACAGGACGGACGCACCGTCGGCTCGGGCATCTACCTCTACCGGATCGAGACGGGCGAGTACACGAAGACCCACAAGATGACGCTCATCAAGTGATCGATCGGAGGGGCGGCGACTGGATCGCCCCTCCGCTCTTCTCCTTGTAAACCCAATTACTGACTATGGAAAACACAAAGAAGAACCCAGAGAAGAAAGAGCCACGTGCTTTCACGCCTCCGCGCCTTCGCCGCGAAGGCAAGCTGCCGGTGATCACCGCCGGATCCGCCGATCTCGGCACACCGGATCCGTGATCCAACTGGAATTGTAGTAACGATGCGGAGGATCGGCATACCCGGTCCTCCGCATTTTTATTGGGGTGAATCCACGGCATCTAATTATTGATAATGCAAGCTCGTAGCATCCCACTCGCCGCCCTCATCGTTTCGGTTCTCGTTTCGGCCAGTACACTGCCTGTTGCAGCTCAATTCGTGGTGACATCCTCGGATCCCGTGAACGCGACGCCAAACATCGCCGACACGACTCGCATCACGTTTCGCTTTTCTCATCCCTTACCGTTCAGCACGCATTTCCTAACGGGGTTTACGTTTGCCGAGCCCGCCAGACGCCTCTCCGTCCGCGGTGCACTGCTCGATCTCGACGCGCAGCAACGACCAACGATCGTGCGCCTCACCGTTGCTCATCAACCGGAAACCGACTTCGTCTGGGTTGTCTACGGTCTTCGGAATGAGGGCGGTACGTACTTGAGCAAGCCCTACGTGTTGAATTACTCAACGCGCCCGGATGTCGGCTCACGTGAGTTCACCGGAATGATCTCAAGAGATTCCGAACATGCCATCGCACTGGCTCCGGATTTCGACCTTGCGGGAATGATTGCCGCAGGAAGTTATGGCAGGGTCGGCCGCGACGATCTGGAAGCGCATATCGAGATGGCAGGTAAGAAAAATGCCGGCACCGAAAGGCATGTCAACACCGCTCGAAGCGTTGAGCAACTACACCCTGAGCGAACGGTCGTTCTGCTCCTGGAACAGCATTCAATTGATCGGCAGAACTGGCGAGTCGTAGCTGGGGGGAGTGTAAATCAGCGCCGGGAATTCGCGCTGTCGTCTGTTCGCAACGGCGTGTATTATCCGCTGGTGATCACGTTTCGGGAGCATGATACCGGATTCATCGAGGCGTTCGGGTTCTACGATGCTAACGGTGACCATGTACCGGATGCCATCGATTTTTCGACGGGGGACGTGACGGATGTCCCGCTCGTGATGTACGAGTTCAAGCCGATGTCGGCGCTTGAAAACCTGGCGCGCGCCGATGAGGCTGCTCGAAGCGTCCACGCGGACAATGTTTTGATCTCGGCTTCTGCGTCTAATGTAACCGTGGATGGTGTTGGGCTCGCGTGGACGTACGAATACGTTTCCACTACCAACAACAGCATCACGTCGGTCGTGCTGGATCCGATATCCGCACGGATCAACGAGAGAAGCATCACCCCGGAAATGGTGAGCATTGATCCTATTGCTTCTGTGTCAGTCGACAGCCCGGAAGCCGTCGCGGCAGCGGGTGCATCCGGTGGAGACGAGTTTCGCCGAACGGCAGACGGTCCGACTACGATCTCCACCGTCCTTATGGACGCGCAGGAGTCATACCGTCCGGCACGGCCGGGTGCGTACTGGGCCGTGAACCACACGGCCGCGTTCGCGGGTGAAGACTCGACATTGACGATATTCGTCGACCCTGTCTCCGGCGAGGTGCTGGAGGGGCGGAGCGTCGGGAGCGAGATTCCAATACCACAGTTCGCCCTGAACGTCGATCCTCCCTTTCCCAACCCATTCTCCGACGAACTCGGTATTCCATTCAGCCTTTCGCGCTCAACGGAAATCGAGTTCGAGGTATACGACGTGCTCGGTCGACTTGCATTCAGGTCGAAGCGCGAAGCGTTCGCCGCAGGCGATCACGTGTTCACGTGGCGGGCCGCCGATGTGGCCTCGGGTCTGTACCTGATTCGCCTGCGTGATTCTGGGGGTTCAACAAGTGTCACGCGCGCTGTGCGGGTCGCGGGTCGTTAAGGCTCAGCGCGCCGGCATCGCGTCTTTTCTGTAGAGAGCTGTGATGCGGCCGGGCAATTCATGACGGAGAAGGCGCTCCATTTCAAGGCTCACCTCTGCCACTTTGTTGAGATCGATTCCTGTTCGAATGCCCATCGACTCGAGCAGATAGACGGTATCTTCGGTGGCGATATTGCCGGTGGCTCCCGGAATGAACGGGCATCCACCGAGGCCACCAAACGAGGTGTCGAAGCGCGTGATTCCTTCCTGAAGCGCCGCGAACACGTTCGCCATTCCGAGGCCGCGCGTGTCATGTAGATGCAGTACCAGGGGCACGTCGCCGGCCACGTCCTGCACCGCCCGAACCCGATCGGCAATCATCCTCGGATTCGCCATTCCAGTCGTGTCGGCCAGCGAGATGGACTCGACGCCAAGGCGTGCAAACCGACTTGCAAGATCGACGATGAACTCGACCGGCGTGTCTCCGGGTGATCCATAGCCGAAGACGGTTTGCAATCCAAGCTGAACCTTCACGCCGTGCGATCGACCGTATTCGACCATCTGTTCAGCCTGCCGAACGCCTTCCTCGACGCTCATGTTGACGTTGTCGCGGCTATGCGTCTCATTTGTGGCGATCGAGACATCGACCTGCGTGAGGCCTGATTCGCAGGCGCGTTCCATTCCCCGCATGTTCAGTGCTAGGCCGGAAAAAGCTACGTCATCTGTTTGCGGCAGATTCCGTACGACTTCCTCCGCATCCGCCATCTGCGGCACCCATTGTGGATGGACGAACGCCGCCACCTGGATACGCCGCAATCCCGCGTCCAGCAGCGCCTCAATCGTGCGCAGTTTGACATCGGTACCGATCGGCACCTCTTCGTACTGGAAGCCATCCCGCGGCCCTACTTCACACAGTTCTACGGATTCAGGGAGCATGGTCTCAGGTCCGTTTACAGTCGGATAACCGTATTACGATTCTCTGGCTCGACGAGCGACGCACCCTTCCGCGGAGCTGACATCAACCCGCAATCCGCATTGCCGCGACCATCGATTCCGCCTCTTTTTGGTGTGGGAGCTTGATCGCATCCAGCCCCAGTTCTTCCATTGCATCGTGGAAGAAATCTACCAGGGCAGCGCGCTCCTCAAAAGTGGCTTCGATCGTGTCGATTACGTCCGTGAATGCATGCCACGTCTTCTCGCTGATCTGACCGGCGACGTACCGGACCAGCAGGGCAGGCATGCGAGTCGAGGCATTCATAAAGTCGTGCATGGCATCTCGGGAGTTGTGGTTAAAGCTATCCAACTCCACCTATGCAAGCGTCATGCCATCGCCTTCAAACCACGTTCACAGGCTGGAAAGGCGGTCATCCACTGCCGTGCTCAGGCAATAGGCGTCTTCGGGGCGGAAGCGGAAGTCGCGGTGGACCCAGTCTCCACTTCCGTCCGGCACTGGGACGTAAAGCTCCTGCCACGCATCGCGCCGCGAGATAATTTCCTCGACCGCATCCGCAACGGCGTCAACATCTTCGCGCGTGTTGTACAGCCCAAAAGACACACGCACCATCCCGGGTTGTTCACGCTGCGAGCAGGTATCGGTGCACTCAACCGGCGCAACGCCATCCTCATCTGAAATGCCGAGGAGCTGCCGAACGAACGGTTGCGCGCAGAAGCACTCGTTTCTAACGGCGATGCCGAAGTAATCATTCAGGATCGCCGTTACGAGTCCATGCTGCAAACCAGTGATGTTGAAGGTGATGACGCCGATCCGATCCGCAATCTCAAGCCGGTGTGAGCCGTAGATTTGGACGCCTTCAATGTGCTCCAGACGGTCGAGCGCGTACTGAGTGAGCCGCCGCTCGTCTTCCTCGATGATATCCATCCCGATTCGGCCGAGCACTTGCAGCGTTGCCGCGAGTGCGAGGCTTCCAGGAAGGTTGGGCGTTCCGGTCTCCTCACGATCCGGAAGCGCGTCCGTCACGTCATAGCGTGTCGTGTCTACGAAGGAGACGATGCCGCCTCCAACTTCCTGCGGCTCGAGGCCTTGAAAAAGGTCGCGCCGCGCAACGATCACGCCCGGACTTCCCGGCGTATAGATCTTATGCCCGCTGAGACATACCACGTCAAGCGCTTCGGATGGATCGGTTCCTTCGACGTGGATCGGCAAGTGTGCAGCTGATTGCGCCGCATCGACAACGATCAGCGCACCCGCCTCATGCGCGAGCCGCGCGATCTCATGCACCGGGTTCAGAACGCCCGTCACGTTCGATGCCGATGTGACGGCAATGTAGTTGAGCCGGTCGGCATATTTGTCGACTGCTCGGCGAAGGGCCGCCATATCTACGCGCCCCGCCTCACCGTCTGGATCTTTCTCGACGGGAATGTGAACGACCTTTCCGGCGTGCTTCCTGTGCGGAAGATCGTTCGCATGATGCTCCATGATCGTCGTGATGACGACATCCCGCTCAGCGCTGCGCTCCGACAGCACGCGTGCCATCCGGTTGAGCGCGCCCGTCACTCCGTTCCCCAGAAAAATCGCGGTATAGGATGGGCCCGCATCCACGAAATCCAGCACGATCCGGTGAGCTTCCTTGTAGAGCGACGTCATGATGCGCGCCCCGAAATGCAGCTGCGAATGCGTATTGGCATAATGCGCGAGCGCATCTCGCACGATCTCATCAGAGACTTGAAGTCGGAGGTTGGAGGCCGCGCTATCGAGGTAGGTACGAGCTATCTCCCGGCCGTCTGCCAGGCGATACGGCGTGCTGAGCCCGTCAAACTTGTTTCGAAGGCGCTCGAGCATCGCCCACCGGGCGTCAGAATCACCGAGCGGCTCAATCTTCGGCGAGAGTGATAATTCCATGTCGACCTCCTCGTTGAATTCGTTCCGAAAGATCGCGCCGGCGATGTAAAGTTGCGAGCAGACGCCGGGCGCAGATCGCGCCGACTACAGTACAATCTCTCTGCGCAGCCGCGCGACCGGAATGTTTAGCTGCTCCCGGTACTTCGTGACAGTCCGGCGCGCGATGTTGAAGCCTTGCTCTTCAAGCTCCTTCGCGATCCGTTGATCGGACAGGGGCTTCGATTTATCCTCCTCCGCGATGATGCGCTCAATGATGGCCTTGACTTCCTTGTTGGAGACCTCTTCGCCCGAATCCATCGTGAGACCTTCTGAGAAGAAGTACTTGAGTTCGTAGACGCCGAACTCCGACTGCACGTACTTCCCGTTCACGACGCGGCTGACCGTCGATATATCCATGTGGATGATCTCGGCAATGTCTTTGAGGATCATCGGCCTGAGGTGGCCTTCCCCATATTTGAAGAAGTCCTCCTGAAGCTGGACGATCGCCTGCATCACCTTCATCATCGTGTGCCGACGCTGGTTGATGGAGTTGATGAACCAGCGGGCGCTCTCGAACTTCGTCTTCAGAAATTTGCGCGTCTCATCATCGTAGCCGTTGCGCGACTTTTTCTTCTTCTCGTTGGAGAGCTCCTGGAGCATGTGGCGATACTGCCGCGAGATGTGCAGCTGCGGCGCGTTGCTTCCATTGAGGGTGATGATGAAGTCATCGTCGACGAACTCAACCGAAAAATCCGGAGTGATGTAGTTCTGCTGGGCGCTGAACTCGCCCTCGCCGGGTTTCGGATTCAGACGGGTCTGGATGAGCTCATATGCCTCCTTGAGCTCTTCCTCAGAAATCTCGAGCCGCTTCAGGATGGCACTGAAGTGCTTCATCGTGAAGTCTTTATAGGCGTGCTCGAGCATCTCGATAGCGGCTTCACGGCCCGTGGTGTCTTCGGGCAAGGCGTAGAGCTGCACGAGCAGGCTTTCCTGCAAATTGCGCGAGGCGATTCCGATTGGATCGAGCTGTTGAACCTGCATGAGCACGGCCTCGACGTCATCCTCATCCAGTTCCAGACCGTAGTTGAAGATGATGTCGTCGACGATGGACTCCAACGGCCGGCGCAGGTATCCATCCTCATCTATCGAACCGATGATCTGCTCAGCCGCTACCTGTTGCACCTCATCCAGATCGAGAAACGTCAACTGATTCCGGAGGTGCTCGACCATGCTGACGCGCGCGGGCATCGGCATCTCGCGGTCGTCCTCCTCCTGGCTGTGATCAACCTTCGCCTTGTAGCCGTAGAGGTCGTCGGCGCTGTTGAGATACTCGTCCCAGTCGTACTCTTCCTCCCGATCCTCTTGCTCATCACGATCATCGGCCTCGCTTGCCGTCTCGATCTGCGCGTCCTCATCCTCCTCGAGCCCTTCTTCCAGAAGCGGATTGCTTTCGATCTCCGTCTGGATGCGCTGTTCGAGCGCAAGTGTAGGCAGCTGCAGCAGCTTGATATACTGAATCTGCTGCGGCGAGAGCTTCTGCTGTAACGACTGCTTTTGCTGGAGATTCAGCATGCGATGTACCGGTTATACTCCAACTCCGAGTATCTCCCTTCGCTCATCGAGCGCTTTGCGGAAGCGGGCGTACCATTGCTCACCGTACTTGCGGCTGAGCGGCTCTTCGAGGAAGTCGCTCAGCAACGTGCCGCTGCGCATGCCGTGGCGTCGGCCGGGCTTGCAGATGCCGATTTTCTCGTAGTTGAGCACCTCGACATCGCCGTGACTCTCTACGCGAATGGGATAGAGATGGCAGGAGACGGGCTTGGGGAAATCCGTCTTTCCCTCCTGAAATGCTTTCTGGATAGCGCACTTCGCGACGGGTCCGTCGTAGGTGACGAAGACGCATTCCGCATCACCGACGCAGGTCGTGGCGTACTTGCCGGGTGCGAGCTCTTCCCACACGCCATCCTGCTCGATGACCTCCAGCGCCTCCGGGCGTAGATCCTCTCGCACGATGGGAAGGACCTCCTCGATCTGCCGAAGCTCATCCACCTCCAGCGGAGCGCCGGAAGCCCCCTGCACGCAGCAGGCGCCGAGGCAGGCGCCCAGGTTGCACGCGAATTGCGCATCGAGGAGATCATCCGATACTAATATGTTGTCTACTGCAAACATGATGCCTTAACGTATTATGATCGGCCTGAGTTGTCAACCGCTTCGGCCGCGAAGCGCCGTTTACCGTGCAGATGTTACGTGGATCCGCCGTTCGTCGCCGCGACGTCTGCGCCTTGTCGAGCGGATTCGTACCTTCGTCGTGCTCAACCTTGCAGTATCTTCAGCCCATGGATCTACCGCGTTCTGAGCCGCTCCACGCGGCTGCTCGATCGTCTGAGGAAGACCTCGAGAAACTGCTTCGGCCCGCCAGCCTGGATGAGTTTATCGGCCAGCAGAAGATCAAAGATAATCTTCGGATCTTCGTGACGGCAGCCCTGCAGCGTGGGGAAACGCTCGATCACGTGCTGCTCTCCGGTCCGCCGGGCCTCGGCAAGACGACACTTGCGTACATCATTGCAGAGGAGATGGGCGCGGGTATCAAGACTACCAGCGGGCCTGTTGTCGATAAGCCGGCCGCCATCGCCGGCATCTTGACCAACCTTGAGGAGGGCGACATCCTCTTTATCGACGAGATCCACAGGCTGACGCCCGTCGTGGAGGAGTACCTTTATTCGGCGATGGAGGACTATCACATCGACATCGTGATCGACTCCGGGCCCAACGCGCGAAGCGTGCAGATCAAGCTTCCACCGTTCACCCTTATTGGCGCGACTACCCGCAAAGGTCTACTCACTGCTCCGCTACGAGCGCGATTCGGGATTGACTTCCGATATGACTATTACCCGGCGCAGCTTCTCGAGCATATCGTTCTCCGGTCGGGGAGGATTCTGGGGATTGAGGTGGTGCCTGACGGCGCCGCTGAGATCGCCAGGCGCAGCCGTGGTACGCCGCGTGTCGCTAACCGGTTGTTGCGTAGGACCCGCGATTTTGCGGAGGTGGAGGGCGACGGGCGCATCACGAAGGCAATATCGGACCGAGCACTGAATGCGTTGGACGTAGACCAGCACGGTCTGGATGACATGGACGCGCGCATCCTCCTCACGCTCATCGAGAAATTTCACGGTGGTCCGACCGGCCTCGCCAACCTTGCCGTGTCTGTGGGTGAGGACGCCGGCACGATCGAAGAGGTTTACGAGCCGTACCTGATCCAGGAAGGGTTCATCGAGCGAACGCCTCGTGGACGTACGGCCACGGCGCGCGCGTATCGGCACTTCGGCTTGAAGCGGCCGTCGCCGGACCCCAATTTGTTCGAGGGCGACGGCTGAATGGTGCTTCACGCCCGCTGTCGAGGATCTTCCTGATTGCTCCTGAACAGCCTTGCACGGCATCGGGTGCGTGCCTATTCTGCCGTGGGTAGTCCTTCAGCGCGACGGAGCTGGTGTTTGATGCATTGTAAGCGCTTTTGTGTGGGATGTGGTCTTGTTCTCTTTATTCACACACTTCAATCAATCATGCGCCTCTCTACAATTTCAGGGATGCTCCTCGCCGGACTGTTGCTTGTGCTCGCCATGCCGGCGCACGCGCAGTTCCAGACCGAATGGGAGCGTGCCGGCCGCGAGGATGCGGCTGAATCGGCTCCCGAGTGGTTCGGCGATGTTACCGAACGCTCTATTGCTTACGGTGTCGTCGATGGCGTTGAACGCCTTTACGTCCCGAGCCGCTCCGGCGAAGAATTCCGGATCCGTGTCCTGGATCCAGATACGGGTGAGGACGTCGACGACGTCAACATCAGCACGACCGGCATCAGTGGCGGAACCGTCGCGTTCAACACCATCGCCATCAGTGACGACGGGAAGATCTTCGTCAGTAACCTTACGACCAATACGGGCGAATCACCCTTCAAGGTCTACATGTGGGAAGACGAGGCAGCCGATCCGGTCGTCGTCATTGAGTACGGCGGGGGCGAGCATCGTCTAGGAGATCATATTGACGTGGTCGGCTCCGTTGACGCCGGCACGGCAATTCTCTATGCCGCTACCAGCGCCGCGAACAATGTGATCCGTTGGGCCATGGAGGAGGATCCCGAGAACGCAGGGCAGTTCGTGTTCGCGGAATCACCGAGAGAGTTCATCGGTCTGCCGAGCATCGCTTCCTGGGGTGCCCCTGGATGGGCGCTCGGTGTCGCTCCCGGTGACGACTCGAATTTCATCGCCTCAGGCCGTTCAGTCACCTTCTCGCGTCTCTACACAAGCGAAGGCGCCAACCTCGGGTACATCGAATGGACGCCTGCAGACTTTAATCAAGCCGTCGGATCTGCGGAGTACGCACGAGTAGGCGGTGCTTCATATCTCGCAACGTACCATCCGACTCAGCGGCGCGGCGCGCTCATCAACGTGAACGCAGAGCCTCCGGGTGGCACCTGGACGGCGCGCTACAGATCGATATACGGTATCCTCCCCGTCCTCGGAGACACGACCGAGAACACGTACGGTGACATCACCACACGGGTCAACGAGGATGGCACGCTTACGCTGTTCGTCCTGGGAAGCAACAACGGCATCGGTGCCTACACGACGGACGTGTCGCTGTACGCGCCCTACACGGTAGCGCAGGCGCGCAGGGAAGAGCTGGGCACCGAGGTGACCGTTGACGTTGTAGTGAGCCGGTCGAAGGGCGTCTTCACGTACGCTCAGGACAATACCGGCGGCATCACGATCCGCCAGACATCGGATGCGTTCCGTGATTCGGTTGACACGGGCGTTATCCGTCCGGGCACCCGTCTGAGTATTACGGGGACCACGAGTGAATTCCGCGGTCTCTTCCAGATCAACCAGGGTGATATCACGGAATGGGAGATTCTGGGTCAGGAAGATCCGCCGGCGCCGGCCGTTATTACGCTGAACGATCTTGTCTCAAACGGTGAGCAGTACGAAGGCAGGCTCGTCCGCATCAACGGCCTCGAGGCGGAAGACGCCGGTGAGACGTTCACGGCTGGGACATCATACGATGTCACTGACGGCACGATCGAGGGCAGCGTCGAGCTGCGGATTCCGAACGCGAGTGATACCGACCTGGTTGGTGAGCGCGTTCCGACGCGTGCGTTTTCGTTCGTTGGCGCCGTCGGCCAGTTCAGCGTCGACGATCCTGAAGCAGGCTATCAGCTGATGGCGATCAACGCCGGCGATGTCTTCGTTCCTGCCGTTGCGCTCGACGATCCCGTCTGGATCGTCAACGCGGGTGACGTTCCGTTCTTCGCGAATGACAACAACGTCCGTGGTGGTGCCTACAACCCGGCGAGCGACCACGTCCTGGTTCCGAGCCGCACCGGCGG
>CAZKDQ010000003.1:0-15913 GCA_964551345.1 uncultured Rhodothermales bacterium | reverse complement strand
CGCATCGAAGGCGATCCCGAGACGGAATTCTCCGCCTCGTGGGAGGAAGCCTCGGATCCGGAGGATGACACGGTTTACTACCGCTGGCAGCTTTCGGCTGGTGAGGACTTCTCGTCCACGATCGTCGATACGCTCATCGGCACGGCGACGTCAGTAACGCTCGATTACGAGACGATGGCGATGCTGATCGATGAGGCCGGCGTGGATGCCGAGCAGAGCCTGTCGGCTTACCATCGCGTAGTCGTCTCCGACGGCGACACCGAGACCGCCGGTCCGGCGAGAGCGGTGACGTTCTTCCGCGGTCGCCTGACGAACATTGACGGCGGTGCGCATCTGCCGCGTGAGTTCGCGCTCGACGGCAACTATCCGAACCCGTTCAACCCGTCGACAAACATCCGCTTCGACCTTCCGGAAGCTGCGGACGTCCATGTCGAGGTGTTTGACATCCTCGGCCGTCGCGTGATGACGGTGCCGGCACAGGCCTTCCAGGCAGGTTCCGGCCGGACGATCCAGGTAGATGCATCGCATCTGGCCTCTGGAACGTACCTCTACCGCGTCGTCGCCGAGATGGTGAGCGAGACGCGCATGGAGACCGGCAAGATGCTGCTCGTCAAATGATATAGCAGCGAGTGGTTGCAGGTAAAAACCCGGGTCGGCAATGTCGGCCCGGGTTTTTTTGTGAGCTAGAACGCGATTGCGTAGAGACGCGACATGTCGCGTCTCTACAGTGGGAAATGGTGCCGGCGTTTTGATTTTCGGGGCGAACGAATGCTGGCCCGGGGTTATCGCTGGGCATTGGTTGTTTGGGGATGCCCCTCAATCGACGCGTAGAGACGCGACATGTCGCGTCTCAGGCGACGGCGTTGGTCCCATAATAGACGCGACATGTCGCGTCTCTACAATGGGAAATGGTGCCGGCGTCTTACCTACATGTCGCGTCTCTACGCCAAATCCTTCAACAATAACCACGTGTACAGCAAGGCACGCGGCACGTGGAAACACCCTTTGTAAGGACCACCTTTCATCGTGTGCGTCGGCCTGCCTTCGCGGTCGAGATATCCGTACCACTCTCCATGCTCGGCATCGCTGAAGCGCTCGAAGGCATACGCGTCCGTGCGGATGAACGCATCCAGATCATCCTGTTCACGTGTAATCGAATAGTTGAGCAGATGAGCATAAAGCGCCTCACAATGCGGCCACCAGAGCTTCATGAACCACTCGAGTTGCATGGGATCGTGGCCGTCCACGTCGAGGAAATAGAAGAGACCGCCGTACTCATCGTCCCAGCCGCGTTCGAACGACCAGCGTACGATATCCACACACAACTGCTGAAGACTCGGATCGCCGAGACGCGTCGTCCATGACTGCAGGAACCAGCCCGCTTCGATGGCATGGCCGGGGTTGAGCAGGCGTCCGGCAGGCGAATCAATGCGCGAACCATCAGGCGCGACGGTTTCGAACACCGCGCGCTCCTCCGGATGAACGTGCATCTTGACGCGCCGAACGCACTCGTCGACCTCCGCCCGGTACGACATCCAGTCATCCCCACCCACCTCATCGATCAGGTTGAGGAGGATCATTGGTACGGCCAGCGACTGCGACGGCGTCTGCCCTTCGTGCACCGGCCGGCCGAGGAGCGACCAGTCGAAGGCACGCTCCCAGATCCATTCCAACCGATTCCGGGCTTCGTCATACAATTTCGCATCGCCCGTCGCACGCGCTACGCCGGCGAGCGCCATCACAAAAAAGCACTCCGAAAAAATCTTTCGCTGCTGGTAGATCGGCTTTCCGTCCTGCGTGAGGGAGAAGAAAACGCGACCGTCGTTTCGCAGCGCGTGCCGGCGCAGGAAGTCCAGGCCCGACATCGCCAGCTCGAGCCACTCCGGGCGCTGCTCTACGCGGCGGTAAAGCGTGGCGAACATCCATGCCTGCCGGCCCTGAAGCCACGCATGCTTGGTGGTGTCGTAAACGGCGCCGTCACGGCCGAGGCAGTTGAAATAACCGCCGTTCGTCTGGTCCGGAGAATGCCGCTCCCAGAACGGAATTACCCGTTCAAATAACTCCGTTTCGTACCGGCGTCGCGTAGAGGCGAAGTCGATCATCAACTAACCTCGTGTTGTTGTGCGTCGAGCCATTCGCGGTAACGCCGGTCGAGATTACGGGCCGCACCGTCGGTGGCGTTCGGGCTCATGAAGTGCGAGTACTCGAACGTGATCAGCTTCTCGGCGCCCGCGTCATACGCTGCTTCCATCTTATATCGAAGCTTGCGGAAGTCGATCGGAGGAAATTTAATGTGCACATCCCGCTCGAATGATTCGACGTTGCTCCAGCTCGTGATGCCGTGCCGCTGCGCTAGTTCGTGGTTGGCGCGCAGGTAATCCGGCAGATCATCAAACGAGACGTTCCCATCCTGGAACGCCACGATGTCGACGATGCCTTCCAGCCGCTCGAACACGTGGCTCCATTCGTTGACGTGCTGATCAAGCGAGATCGCCTCGTCATCAAACTGCTTGATGCCCTTGATGTAAGGGGAAATTAGGATCGGGATGTCCTTCAGCGACCGCAGATGCGCGGCGAGATCCTCGTAGACGCGCATCATGCCGTAATCGTAGGTGTTGATTTCGTGCGAGATGTACCATCCGCCGAACGCCTGGCGGCTTCCGTAGCGCTCCATCACCTCATCACAAAAGGCCCGGTTGATGTCCGTTTCCTTCTGATAATCACCGGATGTCCAGTAGCGGCCCGAGTCGTACGTGCCGAAGAAGAACCGCATGCCGCAGCGTTCAGCCTGCTCCAGGAAGAGGTCGACGAGGTCATCATAGACGGGCAGAATCCCCATCTTCTCACGCAGCACGGCCGAGTCGAAGGTTGCGAGTGAACGATAACCGGCGCGAATCAGGATGACCGTGTCGATGCCGACTTCCCGCATCGCATCGAAGTCGCGTTCCCATTCGCGGGTGCTCCAGTTCTGTGACGGAATGTCGTGTGATATCTCGTCGAGGAAGGTACCTGTGATCTGTATCATCGCTGCGTGATGCGGGGTTATTAGCGAGCGCAATGATAGCGTTTCGTAGATTCATCTTCCCTTCTCTTTCGTACCGCCATCTACTATGCGTCTTGTTTCTGCGTGTTGTCTCGGTCTCGTTCTACTGCTTGTGCCGGTTCTTCCGACGCAGGCGCAGTCGCTGCCCGAGGCGCGCGGCATCTGGATCCACGAGAACCATTACAACGATCTCGACGCAACCTTCCGCGCCCTGGCTGAGGCGGGTATCAACATTGCGTATCTCCGGACGTGGTATGCCGGCGGCACCGTCTATCCAAGCGCTGTCGTGGAGCAGGCCGGCGGGATGCGGCAGCACAGCGCGTTCGTTGGACGCGATCCGATTCAGGAAGCTATCGATGTCGGCGAGAAGTATGGAATAGCCGTCGGCGCGTGGATGGAGTACGGACTGGTGGCGCAGACGATTTATGCATCCGGCACTGAATGTCCTGCTGCCACCGGCGTGCTCGCGCAGAACCCGGACTGGAGCATGCGCGATCGCGACGGCAACATCGCCGAGCCGTCCGCGGGCCCGGGAAGCCTCTGTTTCTACTGGATGGATCCCGCGCATCCGGAGGTCATCGACTTCATGACTGACATGGCCGCCGAGATCGCCGAGCGTTATCCGGCGCTGGCCATCTACGAGGCCGACCGGTTCCGTTATCCATCTACAAGATGGTCGTATTCGGATGTCTCCGCTGAACGCTACATGGCCGAGACGGGCAACGTCGATCCGCGCACAAGGCCGATTAATGATTCCAATTACCTTGCCTGGCGGCGCGCGCAAATCACGCATTTGATGGCCGCGGTCTATCGGGCGGTGAAGGAGGAGAATCCGTCAATGGCTGTTTCGGCTGCGGTTGTGCCTCCGTACATGATCGGCGGCTCGCAGGACAAGATGCAGCAGTGGCCGGTCTGGGCGGACAGCGGGTACGTCGATTTCCTCGAGATCATGCTCTACCTCAACGATCGGGATTACCCTCATCAGCTCCGACAAGCGCGAGAGCTGGTGGACGATGGTTTTCCGATCTATGCGGGAATTGACAATTCACGCGAGTTCGATCTATTCGGTCAGATCGAAGAAACGCGCAGTCAGGGTGTGGAAGGTGTGATCATCTGGGATGGAAGAGGCGCGCTTACGGCGTCGGATCGTGCCCTGCTGGGTTCGGGATTGTTCTCCGAACCGTCGCTCCCTCCATTCGATGATGTACGGGTGGATGATGATGAAGCTGAATTTGCCGGTTCGTGGACATCGATCAATGAAGGCCATGGTGGAGCGGCACGTGTTCTGGCCGCTGGATCCGAGGGCAGTGCCCGATTCGCGCTCACGCCAATCCGGGATGGCTGGTATGCGGTTGAGGGATGGTGGCCGGCGCGGGAAGATGCGAGCACCGACACGCCGTTCACCATCACATGGAATGTGGAAAGCGAAGAACAGCCGCTTGAGGTCACGGTCGATCAACGCTCGGGAGATGACTGGACCTGGATCTCCGGCGCCTACGTCCAGGCGACCGACACGTTGTTCCTCGACCTGAGGGGAAGCACATTCGGATCCGCCATCGCGGATGCGTTCCGTCTTCGCCGAATAATCGGATTCCGGTTTACCGACGCCCTCATCACCGGCGAGACGACGATCGAGGTTCGCTTCAATCGGCCCGTCGATCCGGATAGGTTGCGCGATGCACACGTCTCCATAACCAACGCAGCGGTCGAGAATGTGCGCGTAAAGCCCGGCGACGACAGGCTGGTGCTGATCGAGACCTCACCCTTGACATCGGGCCGGACCTACACCCTGGAAATCACTGATCTTTTTTCCGAAGACGGGCTTCCGCTTGATTCGAGATCGATCGATCTCGTTGCCGACCTCGACGATGCCGTCGTGATTCTGGATGACGGGGAGACGGGGTTCAGCCGGCAGGGAAGCTGGCAGACGGAGGTGGAGAGCGGCTGGAATGGTGGCGGCTACCTTCGTGCGGAGGCCGGAACCGGAAATAATGCGCTCTGGCTCACACCCGTACCCGGCGAGGGTCTTTACTCTGTCGCGGTGTACCTTCCCCAGGGAAAGGCAGAGCGTTCTTCATCAGCTGCGTACCTCGTCATTCACGGTGAAGGCACCGACACGGTGCGCGTAGATCAGCAGAATAACCTGGAAGGCTGGAACGAACTGGGCGTCTTCCGACCGAGAAACGGCACGCAGCTCTATGTGCAGTTGTTCGGCAACCTCTCGGCACCGGGCACCATCGTAGCCGATGCCGTGCGCTGGCGCCGCACGCTTTCCCCCGTAGATGCGCCAATCAACCTGCCACTTGAAGAGTGGACGTTAGGGGCGCCTTATCCGAATCCGGCACGCTCTGTCGTACGCATCCCGGCGCAGCTACCGGCCGGAGCGCAGGTGGTCGCCACGATTCATGATGCGCTTGGACGGCAGGTGGCCGCACCGCAGGTTTTTCCACCCGGCCGCGACGTGATTGAAGTCGACGTATCTCGTTTCGCTTCCGCCGTTTACTTCATTCGGTTCGAAGTTCGCACGGCCGACGGCTTCCTCGAGCAAGTCATCACGAAACGTGTTGCAGTGATCCGTTAAAAGCGCTTACTTCGTCTCTGACATCACATCTTCTTCCTAGAATGTCCATCTGATCGACATGAAGAGATTGCTACGACTGATCCTGGGCGCACTGCTTTTCATTTCGGTCACGGACGCCGCGCACGGACAGAGTGAGTGGACATATGATTCCGAGGCTACGATCCGGTTTGCGGAAGAAGACTCGCTCGCTGGGCCATATCTCGCCACCGTCGATGCCGAGGGTGGGCTATGGGTAGTATCGTCGGCAGTAGACTCGCTATGGCGGAGCAATTACCTCAACGCGCTCTACTACGCCTCGCGCGGAGAGACCGAGTTTACGAGAGTCATCGAATTCGACGATGACGTTTACGGACCAAGTGGCATTACGACGATCGGAAACGACGTCTACATCAGCTCCAGGGTCTATGACGCCGCCGATCCGTATTTCTCGGAATCGATGATCATTCGTCTAGAGGACGGTGATCCCAGCCGGATGACGGTGTTCGACAGCGGTTCTACAAATGAGGACTACGGCGCGTGGCTCTCTGGCATTGCGGCGACCAGCGACGGCTATATTTTCTCGGGCCGATCGTGGCTCGTCTCGCCTGTGAGCTTCAATTTCAGTGACGGTGCTGAGATCGAAGGTCAGTACATGGGCCTGGCGGGTGACGGCGCGACGCCTCAGCATCCGGGGGGCAACTTCGACCCGTGGGGCTCCGATGTCATTCGTGACCTTACACTCATCCCCGGTGGCGACTATTCGGATCCGACCACGCCGTTTTACACTTCCCGAAACAACAGCATGTACGAGCCGGAGCGAGGCTCGGGAGGCATCGCTGTCTGGACCGGAGGTACACAGGATGATCCTTCGGGATATGCCGCTCAGGCAGTTGTAGATTTCACGGGCGATCTGGATCTCGACTACCGACATCCCTATGGCATCACCGTGGATGAGGACGGAATGCTGTATGTGGCCGGCACGGATTCGGTTCGGCGATGGGTGAAGTTCTTTGAGGTGGATGTCGCATCAGGTCTGGCCATGGAAGCAGGCAGCCTTCCGAGCAGCACCGCTTTCTTTGAGGCCGATCAGGATCCCAACGGCGCACCGTTTGAGCAACCGGCCGACGTGGCGATCGAGAGTCATATAGACGCATCCAACTTCCCAAGCCGCCATGACACCGCCTACGTAATCGACCGCCGGGCGCAAGCGGTATTCGTGTTCCGTCGTTCGGTTAGCGTGAGTGCAGGCAGGGCGGAGCTGCCTCAGCCCTTCACGCTCGAGCAGAATCACCCGAACCCCTTCTCCTCGCGCTCCACGGTCAACTACATTATCGACACGCCCGGTGCGGTACAGCTTTCCGTGTTCGACATGCTTGGTCGCCGCATTGAGGTGCTCGCAGACGGCGTTGTTGCCGCGGGCTCCCATTCGGTCGAGATCGATGCCTCCGGTTATGCATCCGGCCCGTACATCCTGCGGCTCGAGACTTCGGCAGGCACGGCGAGCCGCACGTTCCACGTCCTCAAGTAGTTGCCCATCAACAGAATCTCATGAGACGAATCGCTACCACGCTGCTGTCGCTCTTTGTAATCGCGGGCGTGCAGGCCCAGGACTGGACGTATGACGGGGAGATCCACTTCCCTGCAAGCGACTCCGCCCACGTAATGCCGTACCTGAGCGCCGTTGCCGATGACGGCACGCTCTACGTCATCTCCTCAAGCGCCAACGACACCGCATCGCACAACGCACTCTGGAAGGCGGCTCCCGGTTCGTCGATGATGGAGTTGGTCGAGGATTACTCCGACCCGCGCGACGCCAACATCCATAGTACGCGCGGCGTCGCGACGTACGGCAACGATGTGATCGTCTCCTCGCAGAGCGCCGCGCAGCCGGGCGGCATCGGGTTCGCGTATCTCTACTACTACGAGAACGGCGATCCCGACCAGAGGACGGATTTCAGCCAGGCCAATGGTTACAGCGGCTACGGCACGTTCATTTACGGGATGGACGTTACTTCTGATGGGTACCTGTTTGCTGCGCTGAGCTACAACACGTCGATCCGTGCCTACGATTTCACCGATCCCGACGACGATGCCTACGCGCACTGGATTGCGCTGCTGGATGATGGCGGCGCGCCCCGCGTGGCAGTTGATGCGGGTGGGCATGATGGATGTGCATGGTCGGCATTGCGGGATATCACGCTTATTCCCGGGATGGATTACACATCCACCGAAAGCCGTTTCTATACGTCGCGCAATGCAACGGCCGAGGGCGTACCGGCGGGCTGCGGCACGTACGATGGCGGCGTGACGGTCTGGGAAGGCGCGACGGCGGAGACGTGGGCGGACTATAAGCCCCAACGCGTCACCGACTTTTTCGGCGATCTCTCCCTCTCCACATTCGTGCCCACAGGGATCACCGCCGACCGCGATGGCCGTCTATGGCTTACGGGCCCGGATTCCACGAAACGCTGGGTCAAGGTCTTTAACGTCACCGGAGATGTAGCCATGGAAGAGTTCGAGCTTCCATCGGCAACCAGCGCGAGTCCGGCACCAAACGGCGCGCCTTTCGTGGCACCCGCAGACGTCGCCCTCAACGCCGATGAAGACATGGCCTACGTGATCGACATGCTTGCGCGCCGGGTTTTCGTCTTCAGCCGGACGACGACCAGCAGCGAGCGCGGCGCGGGACTTCCCGGCGATTTTCGACTGATGCAGAACTATCCCAACCCGTTCAACCCTTCGACCAGGATCGACTTCGAGCTGACATCGACCGCCGATGTGCGCCTCGCGGTATACGACATCCTGGGGCGTGAAGTCGCCTTGCTGGCAGATGGCACGCGCGCGGCGGGAGAGCACTCGGTCACGTTTGAGGCGGGAGATCTGCCGAGCGGCGTCTATCTCTATCGCCTCGAAGCAAACGGCACGAGCCGAACGCGCGCGCTCCTGCTCTCGAAGTAAGACATCGTCGGAAGTAGCCGACGGTGCCACCTCATCACATGCATAACGTCTCAATCATCGTTTGGGCGCTCCTCGTTAGCGTCCTCTTTGTCGGACCTGCGGCTGCGCAGCAGTTCACCGGCAAGATATCCGGGCGCGTGTTTGACGCGACCACGGGTGAGGCGCTGCCGGGAGTCAACGTGATGGTCGACGGAACCACGCTTGGCAGTGCGACCGATAACGAGGGGCGTTACACCATCCTTCGCGTTCCTCCCGGCACGCACGTCGTCGTGTTCTCGTTCATCGGCTATCAATCCGTGCGGGTTCAGGATGTGGAGGTTCGCGCTGATCGTACGGCGGAGGTAAACGCTCGGATGCGCGAGGAGACGTTTGAAGGGGATGAGGTCGTTGTGACGGCGGATCGTCCGGCGGTCGTGCGGGATCGAACCAGCACCTCGGTCGATTATGGTGCGCGTGAAATCGAAACGGCCCCGGTGGAAGGACTGCGTGGTTTGCTCGACCTGACGGCCGGAGTCGACCGCACTGCCGACGGCAACTTCTCGATTCGCGGCGGCGGCGCGTATGAGATCTCGTTCCTGGTGAACGGCGTTGAGCAGGTGATGTCGAACTCGGGCGTGCCTGGCTATTCGTTCGCCTTCGAGAAGGCCAATAACTCGTGGAAGTATGACATCAACCCGCTCGGCGTGGAGACGATGGAGGTGATCTCCGGCGGCTTCAGCGCAGAGTATGGGAACGCGCAATCGGGTGTGGTGAAGCTCGCCACGAAGGAAGGCAGTGCGGAGCTCGAGGCCGAGTACCGGATGGAGTACCGCTCGCCGGGGCAGTATCACTGGGGTCCGCGCCTCTACGGGCCGGAGACGATCGAGTGGCAGGAGTGGGGGGAGCTGGAGTCGTGGCTGGCGCTGCGTGAGCAGGGCGTACGGCCTTTCGAGACGATGTCCGACGCCGACATCCGCAGGCATCACGCCATGTGGGTGTCCAACCATGCGCCTGAGTTCATTCCGCATGAAACGATTTACACGCGGGATGGAGATGTACTCTACCGGCCGGGGCAGCACGTCGACAACAAGCTCGGTGTCTACGACTACACTTCGCTCGCCTACGCCCGGCATCTCTTCGGCATCGGCGGGCCGCTTGGCTCGGATCCGACCAAACTGCGCTTCCACGTCTCAGGCGAAATCCGCAACAAGCCGACGCGCATCCCGACCGTCGAGCAGGTGCAGCGCTACGGCAACGTCACCCTCACCACAACCTATCAGCCCGTTCCACGGCACAAGTTCAGGTTTACGTCGATGTACCAGGCGTACATCGGCGGGCTCGTATCCGGCGCCGATGATATTCGGTATGCCGGCCGCGATGGCCTGTGGAAGTATACGCTCGATACCGACTCGCCGCGCGAGGAGACCACGACATCGCAGACGCTGAACTATACGTTCGCAATCGACGCGAACAGCTTCCTCGAAGCCCAGCTCGCGCACTCGTTTGAGCAGTACCGCGTCGTCAACCGGCCCGTAACCCAGCGCTCTGACCCATGGTACATACCCGCGGGACCGTGGGACGGCCCGACGCTCAGCGGTGATGAGAGCTTCCGGACGGTTTTCTCGACGACGACGTTCTACCAGCAGGATACTCGCACGCGCTTTCTCGACGGAACCGTAGGCTACACGCGCCAGGTCAATCCATACTGGCAGTTCAAATCGGGCGTGCAGCTTCGGCGGTGGAATACCATCAACAGCGGTGTATCCTCGCGCCTCGTGAATGTATTCCTTTCGGGAAGCGGCTACGGTGAGTTCTACGAGGCCTCGCCCACCTACGGCGCCGCCTATCTCCAGAACAAGCTGGAGTTCGAGGGGATGGTCGCGAACATTGGCTTGCGCCTTGACGGGTATAATTTCAACATGGACGTCCCGTCCGACCGCTTCGGCCCGTTTTACCCTGGCGAGCAGGCGCAGGCTCGGGGGCTGCCTGGTACGGAGAACTCGAAAACCTTCGTTTCGGTGTCGCCTCGGCTCGGGCTGTCATTTCCCGTCGGTGAAAACACAGCCTTTCGACTGCAGTATGGTCACTTTTCGTCCATGCCGCAATTCCGGCACGCGCTCATGCGTTCGACGGAGCTCGGATGGCGCGCCTACGGAAACCCGAATCTCGAGCCCGAGCGGACGGTTTCGTACGAAGTCGGGCTTCAGCAGGCGCTCAATCAGTCGCATCGCCTTGACCTGGTCGGCTATTACAATGACCGCGTCCGGCAGGTGGGCACGATCCGCCTGGTAGCGCCCTCGGCTACGATTCGCGACAGTCGTGGCGCCTACACCTCATACGCGAGCAATGTCTACGGTGCCACATACGGCGTCGAAGCCACATTCGAACGCACCGACGGCGCAAACCTCGGCTATCGCCTCTCATACTCGATCTCTCGATCGACGGTGGGCGTCTACGGCCCCACGATCCTCTATTCGGATGATCCGGACGACCGGCGCAACTTCCAGTCACGCAATAATCCGGGTGAGGTGCTTGGCCTCGGCGATCGTACGCACCGAATCCGAGCCTTCCTCTCGTACCAACTCGGAGCAGGTGAAGGCGTCGAGATCTTCGGCATCCGGCCGTTCGAGTTGTCGAGCGTGGGCCTCGTCTATTCCGCCCAGAGCGGCGTTCCCTACATCTTCTCGACGGATACCGATGAGTACCGGCTGCTTCGCGATGCCGGCATCCCCAACCGGCGTTATCCGTTCGAGGAGCAGGTCGATCTCAACCTGAACAAGGCCGTTTCTGTTCAGGGAACGGAGCTCACGCTGGGCATGCGCATCACCAATGTGTTCAACCATCGGTGGCTCACGCCGATGATCGGTGGTGGTGACGGCAGCGGCGATCTCGAGCTGTGGGCACTGCGCAACGTCACGATCGACGAGCCCGATCCGATGTCATCGTCCTACCGGCGCAGCTACCTGTTCAACTCGTTCCAGGCGTACCGAAACGTCCCGCGCGAGGTCTTCTTCTCCATCGGTCTGCGACTCTGAGGCATGATGAAGCACGCGTCGTTCAGAGGCATTTTCTTCGCAGTCGTTGGTGCGGCCGTGCTCGGAATCTACCCGCGCATCACATATGCACAGGTGGATGCGCCGCTCATCCTGATCGATCGAGGGCAGCTCTGGAACACGTACTACTACTCGAAGACTGCGGCGCCATTCAACAACTGGGCGCGCATCAATTACGGGATGGACTGGCCGGGCTACTTGCCCGAGTTCGTCCGCGCTGACATCGGTGAGCCGCCGTCGCATCTGGCAACCGGCGGAATCTGGTTCACGTCGCGAGACAGCGAGGGCGAGGTTATCGCCCTCGACGACTTTGCGATGTTCGCATCATCAACTACGCCCGAGGCTACGGCAAAGTATCGCGTTACGCGGCATGAGCGGGTCTTCAAGGATGGCTCGAACCACTGGCTCGCAGAGGATCCGACGGAGGCCGAAGAGCTGATCATCTCCGAGTGGGAAGCCAACCCGAACTGGACGCCGCAATGGGATGAAGACCGCCAGCACCCACTGCGCGGTCGGCGCGAGGTTCGCAACTGGGGCGGGTTTGCGCTCGATCAGAACTACTTCCTCGTCGAGTACACGCTCACAAATGCGAGTGATTCGACGCTGTACGACGCGGTCGCAATGATATCGTATGCGTTCTCTCCGAATGCGCGCGCGTGGGATCTGCTCTTCCCCGGGTATACGTCTGGCGTCCGTAACGCCTTCTACCAGTACTTCCCGCCGCTTCAAACGGTCGCGGGTTTTATGGATGACTTCCCTGAGACGCCGTCGCGCAATGAGCGGCTCGGCTATTATCCGCAGGGTGGGCCGCATGAGATGGGTGAGTATCTCGCTCCTGCCTACGTTGGGTTACGCGTACTCGACGTCACCCCTGACCGGAATGGACGTGCTATGCCGATCAATCGTGTCGCGTGGATGCCGGCGGATGATCAACAGGATCAGAACGGCCCGTTCGTCGGAAAGACGGGATTTGAGCAGCAGTATGAGGTGGTTGAGGATGCATTAAACGCCTCGAACGCCGTCGCAACCGGCACAGCGCGCAATGCCCGCATGTGGACGCTCGTCTCGCTGGGCCCGTGGGACCTCGAACCGGGCGACAGCATCCAAATCGTCGTGGCCGAAGTGGTCGGAGGTGCGGATTACAAGGATGTGATTGCGCGCCCGGGCCAGACGCCGCAGCCGAGCGTCATCGCAGGCATCAGCTCTCGGCGCTTCCTCGAGAACGCCAACCGCGCCGCCTTCGTGTATCAGAATGATTATCAGATGCCGAAGCCGCCGCCCGCGCCGCCAGTGGATGTTGAGCTGTACGACGATCCCGGTCGCATCGCGAACGTCGTCTCCTGGTCGGATGAGTACGATTCCTGGCGCGATCCGGATTATGAGGGAGCGGAAGCCGAGGATCTTGCAGGATACCGCCTGTACCGATCGAATTACCTGCCGTTCGGCCCATGGGAGCTCGTAATGGACGTCCCGAAGGAGAGCCCGGAGTTCCATGATTTCTCCACGGGACGCTACATGCTGGTTGACTCAACCGTCGCCCAGGGCTTCAGCTATTACTACGCGCTGACCGCATACGACACCGGGCACGACACCTGGCCGGTCAATCCGTCCGTCGGACGCGTGCCATCGCTCGAGTCGAGCCTATTCGCCAACCGCACACTCGAGCCGTTTGCGGCAACAATTCCAGCGGCCGGTGCGCTCGACGACATTCTCGTCGTTCCAAATCCCTTCGTAGCGCGCAGCGGCTTCGTCAATCCCGGCGATGCCGATGTCATCCAGTTCGTTAACATCCCGAGCCCGGCAACCGTTCGCATATACACCATGCGGGGCAACCTCGTCAAGACCCTCGATCATGATGACGGCAGCGGCATTACGTTCTGGGATCAGGTGACGGATTACGGGCAGTTCGTCGAGAGCGGCGTTTACGTTTACCACGTCGAGACGCCTGAGGGGCAGAGCGCGACGGGCAAATTCGCGATCATCCGATGAGGTGCGCGACGAGACATATCCCGCGACTGCTTTTTGCGACGGCAACGGCGCTGCTCTTCATCGTCCTCATCGATGTGAACGTCGCGCACGCCCAGCTCAACCAGGATTTCTCGAAGGTCGGTGCCACAGGCTTTGTGATCCTTGAGCTTCCCGTCACGCCGCGCACGGCATCGCTCGCCGATTCGCCCACGGCCGACGGCGTCGTAAGCGCCGAGGCGCTATTCAATAACCCCGCTGCGCTCGGTTTCGCGACGCGCCGCCATCTGGTCCATGCCGGTCATACCAACTGGATCGTCGAGACCAACATCCAGACGTTCGGCTACGCGCTCAACCTTGGCAACATCGGCACCGTCGGCATCAGCATGATGCGCTTCGACATGGGCACGATGCAAGGGACGATCAATGCCGGTGGAAGCGGCGGCTTCATCCGGACGGACGAGTTCTCGGCAGCCAGCATGGCCTTCGGGCTCACGTATGCGCGGCAGCTCACCGACCGATTCGCGTTCGGCGGTACGATCCGATATGCAACCGAGCGCATCGCCGAGTACGATGTGTCCGGCGTCGTGCTCGATTTCGGGATGCTCTACTACACCGGCTTCCGCTCGCTCCGGCTCGCGGGCCTGCTTCAGAATTTCGGCACGGACGTGCAGTACCTGAACGATCCGTTCAAGATGCCCATCACATTCCGGTTTGGAAGTGCGATGGAGATCTTCGGCGAGCTCGGCTCTCCCGGGCGCGTCACGATGATCCTGGAAGCGCTCCACACGAACAACAGCCCCGAGCGGCTGCACGCTGCGCTGGAAGTGGCACCGGTTGCGCCGGTGATGCTGCGCGGTGGGTACAAGCTCGGTTATGATGAGGATGCGTGGTCGATGGGCGTCGGGCTCGAGGTGCCGGGGCGGCGTGATCTGGGGATCGACTTCGCGTATGGGATACACGGCCGCCTCGGCAATACCATCGGATTTTCGCTGCGAGGTGGACTCTGATGCGCCGATGCCTCCTCATCGTGATGACGTTTTTGTGGATGGGCGTCGGCGGCGATGCCGTCGCTCAGTTCATGCCCGATCGGATCGAGATTTCCGGATCGTATCTATTCGCAGGATCGATGAGCGACGGCGTGACGAGCTCATCGGGCCCCGGCACTGCGCTGTCCCTCGAGTTCCAGCCGATGCGCATCCTTGGCGTAGCCGTGGGCGCGCAGCTGCATCGCATCGGCATCACTCAAGATGACGCCGTCGACCGATGGAATTGGGGGTACTGGGAGCTTGAGTGGCGCAATCAGTCCGAGATTCTCTTACGATCGCCCGATTACAGCGCCGAACAGACCCCGGTGCAGCACGCAACGCTTATCAGCGGAAGCTTGATGCCGATGCTCAGCGTTGGCTCGGGCCAAATCCGCGCGCGCATCGCTGCGGGGCCATCGGTCACGTATTTCGCCCGTAGCCTCTACCTCGACGAGCACTGGACGCGCTACTATCCGGAGTCTGATCACACGGTCGAGATGTCCTTCCGGAATTACGCCGAAGACAAGACGGGCTACGAGTTTGGCGCCGATGCAAAGATCTCTGCCGATTACCACCTTTCATCGCTACTTGGCGTCACTGCCGGCGTTCACTACAGGCGGCTCTTCCACGACGGATCAGCTTACTTCCCGCTGAACGATCTCGTGGCCATCCATCTGGCACTGGCGTTCAAGTACTGATTCATGATCCGCTCACCCATCCTTCTGGTCACCGTCCTCGTCGTCACAGCAGGCCTCAGCTTGCCCGCTGCGGCTCAGAATGACGGCCGTTTTTCGGTCATGATCGAAGCGCAAGGCGTCGTTCCGGTCTTCGGGCTGGCGGATCGATTTGAAGCCTTTCCGACCGCATCATTTGGAGTCGGGCGTGAGACGAATTCGAACACACTGTGGGAGCTCCGGCTTCAGCGCTATGATTTCCCGCGTGCCGGCGAGATCACGTTAACACCAGACACGACGCGTGCCCCCGCGATCGCAGACAGTCTACATCTGTCACTCGACATCATCGGCGGCGGCATCTTCATGCACCGGTACTTCAACAGCGATGGACGCCTGCGCCCGTTCGTGACGGTCGGCGGCGGTTTCTACTACTGGACCGATGTGCGTGGCGAGTATGAGGACGCAAACCTGCTATTGGAACGCGAGGAACGGTCGCAATGGAGCGGAGGCGCACACGGGGGCGTCGGTACGGAGTTCTTCATCAGCGACCGATTCGCGCTGCAAGCCGTCATCGATTACACGATCATCCTGGGCGAGCTATGGCCAACGCTGTCGGTCGGGCTGGAGAATGTGTCAACGTTCCAGTTCGCGAG
>CAZKDQ010000002.1:54018-62328 GCA_964551345.1 uncultured Rhodothermales bacterium | reverse complement strand
GTGAACTTGAGGCTATTCGGATTTGGCGTCGGGTGCGACTGAAACTGAGTCATGATGGACGAAGATGAGGTCGTGAGGAATGCTCGACTGCATACGCCGCGGGCAGGGCGGGTTTCCGCCGAAGTCATTGTTACATGCTCTCAACGAACATCCGCGGCAGCGCGGGGTGGCATCGTGCGGCTGCCTCAATCGGTGGCCGTTTCCTGCGGGAGTCACTATACTGCCCGCATCTCACCCGACCGCCACTACGCCAGATTGTTCATATGGAGGAACTTCCCGAACGGGGCCAGACTGCAGGTGACGGAGCGCTGATCGAGAGTTCGCGCCGCCTGCCGACGACGGCCAACAAGCTCGAACGCATCTCGCAACACACCAAAGGGCTCTTCGACGAGATCACGGGCTGGGTCGATCTGCGGGTCAAGCTCGTCCAGGTCGATCTCCAGGAGCAGTTCGAGACCAAGAAGATCCAAATTGCCCTCGGCGCCGCCATGGGATTGCTGGCATTCTTCGCGCTGATGTTCCTCCTGACGACGATTGCGCTCGGGCTCGGCGCCTTGTTCGGTCATCCGGCATGGGGCTTTCTCGGCGTGACCGTCCTGCTGGTAATCATCATCGGCGTGCTCTATATGGTGATGAACCGGAAGGTGCAGGGCGTGGAGAAGAAGGTCAGCGTAGAAGAGGAGCACCTTTCGCACGGGATGAAGCCGTCCGGCAAGGCCGGCCACAATAGCCAATAATCAATTATTAGCACGGTCGACACAGCATGGAGCGACTGCTGACGAAAAAGGATCTCGAACGGCAGCTGGAAGGCAAGCGAGCGGATATCGACGCGCGGATCGATGCACTTAAGACGGAGCTGGAGACGGCAGGCGACGACGCGCGCAAGTACTTCGTCGAACAGCCGATGAAGGTTGCCGCAGGCGTGATTGCCGCCGGCGTGGTGATCGGGCTCGCCTACGCTGGTAATCGGAAGCGCAAGCGCAAACGGCACCTGCGCAAGTCGCATCGCCGCCTCGTCGAAAAGTACGCCGACTCGCTCGTGAACGACGTTCGTTATCGGTTGAAACGAGGAGACGACGAGGAGAAGGCGCTGCGCGCGGCCTTTCGCAGCCGCATGCCGCTGATCGTCGTAGAGGGTGAATCCGAAGCGGAAGAACGACGCGGAATGGTTCGAGAGGGCGTCGACCTCGCGCTCAAGACCGCGCTCGGATTCATGGTGAAGGTGCTCGTCGATCGGCTATCCGAGCAGCTCGATGTAGAAGGCCGAATAGAGCGCATGGTGGCTGGAATGGTGCCGGCGACGCCCCCCGGAGGCACGGCTCCACAGGCTCCGACCCCTGATGAACGGGTTGGTTAACGCAGGCCGGGTTCTTAACTTTTACGCCCGCATTCTTTTCGCTGCGCGCGCGTTCGTCGCCTGATTGGCTGCCTGTTCAGTTGAGGTAGGCCAGGCCGTGGCGATTGAACCGCAGGTCGCGAAGCGAATCAACCCGACCAAAACAAGGCATCGACATCAGCGGCAGAATCGCATCAACGGCGGACGGAAGCGTACGTCGCGGTCCAAAGCGGAACGCCAGGGGGTCGATACATCAACAGCCATTTATCAGCACATGAGAATAGTTCTGTTCGGCCCTCCGGGGGCAGGCAAGGGCACGCAGACGGCCCGGCTCGTCGAGAAGTTCGGCCTCACACCCATCGCAACCGGTTCGATGATCCGCAAGGCGATGAGCGATGAATCGCCGCTTGGCCTGGAGGCGCGGGAGTATGTGAACGAAGGCAAGCTGGTGCCGGGCAGGCTCGTGCGGCGCATCGTCGAAGAATGCATCGAGAATGCCGGCTTCGACGACTACATCCTCGATGGCTACCCGCGCACGATTGAGCAGGCGCAGTGGCTTACAGACTTCCTTTCCGAGAATAACGCAGAGTTGCACGCCGTCATCAGCATCAAGGTCGACGGCGATGCCATCGTCGAGCGTCTATCTCGCCGCCGGGTCAATACCGAAACCGGCGAGAACTACCACCTCGACTTCAACCCGCCTCCTGAAGACGTCGATCCCAAGCTCATCATTCAGCGACGTGATGATCAGCCGGCATCGATCCGCAAGCGACTTGAGGTTTATGAGGAAGAGACATTTCCGGTAGAGGAGTTCTATCGCAGCAATGGCGTGCTGGTGGAAGTAGACGGCGAAGGCGCCATCGACGAGGTGTTCGCGCGCATCGAAACCGTGGTGAACCAGGTTGCTGCGTGAATCTTAGCGGAGCAGCAACAAGTCGCATCACGAAGCTATTGAGATCGCGAGTTTAGGCGTCGGCGTAGCCGCTCATCAACCGTAGCGTCGACTATCCAGTGCGCGGTATTTCATTATTTGCCAGCCCAATGCAACCTGCAACGCAAGCATCGTCTCCTGCCTCACATGTAAGCGCGCTCCGAGAAAAGATTGATCATGAACTCTCGGCACTCGTTCCGGAGGAGCATCCTGCAGAACTGTATGAGCCCGTGCGCTACGTTCTGGCCGGCGGCGGAAAGCGTCTTCGCCCGACGCTGCTCATGCTCGCTGCACGAATCACCGGCGCCGACGACGACGATGCTCTTCCTGCCGCTCTCGCTACCGAGGTGTTCCACAACTTTACGCTCGTCCATGACGACATCATGGATAACGCAGTGGAGCGCCGTGGCCGGCCGGCTGTTCATGTTGAATGGGATGCAAGTACTGCGATCCTCGTGGGTGATTATCTGCATGCGCTCTCCTACGATCTACTCGCGAGAACGGGTGGGGGAGACCTCGGCCAGATTATTCGAGCCTTCAACCGCATGGTCGCCCGGCTGTGCGAAGGGCAGACGCTCGACAAGGTTTTCGAAAGCAGGCGCGACGTCAGTGTCGACGACTACTTCGAGATGATCTATCGCAAGACCGGCGCTCTCGTCGAATGTGCGATGGAAGTTGGAGGGCTCATCGGTGGCGCCGATGAGCACGAGACAGAGCGGCTTCGATCCATCGGGCGGCATATCGGGCGCGCATTCCAGGTTCAGGATGACCTGCTTGACCTCACCGCCGACGACGATCGCTGGGGGAAATCCATCGGCGGCGACCTCGAGGAAGGAAAGAAAACCTACCTGCTGCTGCGGGCGCTCGAACGAGCAGAGGGTGAGGAATACGAGTGGTTCGCACGCATTGTCGATACGCCCGGCCTCGACGCATCGGAGGTCGACGAAGCGCGGGAGCGGATGCGTACGCTCGGCGTGCTGGACGACGCCGCGCGCGTCGTTGCTCATCATTCCGGAGAAGCCGCGCGCGAGCTGGAGCAACTTCTCGCATCCGTTCATCGCGACACGCTTGCCTGGCTGATCGAAAGGCTTAGCGGGCGCGCGCACTGAGGCACCATCCACCCACTTCTCCGTTGGAACACATACGCCACGAGAAGAACACACGGCTTCCATGCTACATCGCGAAGTGACCGTCACCAACCGGGCCGGCCTGCACACACGGCCCGCTTCGATGATCGTTCGCACCGCGTCGCGGTTCGAGTCGGAGTTCTACATCCAGAAGGATGGATATGAGATTAACGGCAAGAGCATTATCGGCGTGATGACGCTGGCGGCGGAGCAGGGAGCTCGGCTGCAACTCACGTTCGAAGGTGAGGATGAAGAGGAGGCCGCCGATGCCATCACCCGTCTTTTCGAGGAAGGATTCGGCGAAGTATCCAAGGCAGAGTAATCGACTGATTCGGGGTTGCGCGTATGGCGGAGAGTCGCGAGGAGGCACGTGAAACGGTAACGGCCGAAGCAGAGGCGGACGAGGTCGTCGTAGCGGGAGTCGCAGCTGCGCCCGGCATTGCGATCGGCCCGGCATTTGTCTATGCGCGCGATACGCATCCGGTCGAACAGCGCGACCTCACCGAAGGCGAGATCGATGCGGAGGTCAAGCGCTTTCAGAAAGCCGTTGATCGCTCGGAGCAAGACCTGAGCAAGATCGCAGCACTCGCTGCAGACAAGCTCGGCCCCGAGAATGCGGCCATCTTCGAGGCACAGGCGATGATGCTGCGTGATGACGAGCTTTACGGAGCGGTCATCGCGGATATCAAGAATCAGCGCGTCAATGCGGACTTCGCCCTCCACCGCATCATGACGCGGCACCGGCGCCTGATGAGCGCCAGCGACAGCGAGTACCTGCGCGAACGTGCCAACGACCTGCTTGAACTACAGGACCGCATCATCCGACATCTTCGCCGGGGGACGATCATATCGGCGGTCAAGCCTGAAAGTATCGTCATTGCGGAGACGCTTACCTCCGCAGACATCGTTCTGTTTGCAAGGCGGCGAATTCTTGGATGCGCGATGGAATTCGGCGGGCCCACCTCGCACGTCTCCATCATGGCGCGAGCCCTCGACGTTCCAACAACAGTGAGCACCAATGGAATCGTAGATCTCGTCAATGACGGTGACATGGTCATCATCGACGGCATCAAAGGCGAAGTAATTATACGTCCTGATGAAGCGACGCTCGCACGCCACCGACACCGGCAGGAGCGTTACCGGCGGTTGAGGCAGGAGCAGAAGCAACTTGTAGACCTTCCATCGGAGACGATCGACGGCACGCGCGTCGACCTGCTGGCAAACGTTGAGTTTCGAGAAGAACTGACGCTTCTGAAAGAGTACGGCGCAGAAGGAATCGGCCTGTTTCGGACAGAGATCCTCATGCTCATGCAGCGCCGGATGAGCATTTCGGAGGAGGAGCAGTACCGCACGTACCGCCACATCATTCAGGCGGTCGCGCCGCAGCCGACGGTCGTGCGCGTGCTCGATCTCGGTGGCGACAAGATGCTGCCGCTCGGCCATCGCGAGCAGAATCCGTTTCTTGGCTGGCGTGGAATTCGCATCCTGCTCGACAAGCCGGATTTGCTGATCCCGCAACTTCGAGCCATCCTGCGCGCCGCCCGCTTCGGACCGACGCAGCTGCTCCTTCCGATGATATCGAGCTTGCAGGAAGTGGCGCAGTTTCGTGAGATCCTCGAAGACGTAAAACGGCGCCTGCGAGACGAGCAGGTCGAGCATGCTGATGATATCCCTATCGGCATCATGGTAGAGGTACCGGCCGTGGCGCTGACGGCCGAAGCCTATGCGCGGGAAGTCGATTTCCTCTCCATCGGAACGAACGACTTGACGCAGTATACGCTGGCCGTAGATCGTGGAAATGACCTCGTCGCCACACGCTATCAGGAGCTGCATCCGGCGGTGCTTCACCTCATTAAGAAGACGATCGATGCGGGGGCGGAAGCCGGCATTCCCGTATCAATGTGCGGCGAGATGGCGGGCGACGCCAACTTCGCGCCGCTACTCTTCGGACTCGGCCTGCGCCAGTTCAGCGCTTCGCCGATCTATCTTCCTGCCGTCAAACGAATCCTCCGATCGATCAAAAAGGATGAAGCCGAAGCCCTCGCCCGGCACGCGCTGACTTGCCGGACCGCGGAGGAGGTAAACGTGCTGCTCACCGGCTGGCTCGACTCGCACGGGTGCGCCCGCCTGTCCTACCTGCCCAACGGCGGCAACGGATCCTCCGGATGAGGAACGACGGGAGGGGCGGACGGTAGTTCATTCATCCTTCACGTCGTCGCCTCCCGATCCGTATCACCAATGTTTGCCCGCCGACTACTGATCATCCTCGCGGCCTGTTCAGTTATCGCGGCAATTCCGGCGGCCGCACAGTTCACGGCGTACTTCGGGCGCAACAAGGTCCAGTACGAGGACTTCGACTGGCACATCCTCAAAACGGACCATTTCGACGTCTACTATTACCCGGAGATGCAGGAGCTGGCCGAGCACGGCGCCTACTTCGCCGAGGAGGTCTATCAGGAGCTGCAGGCACGCTTCGAGTTCTCCCTCACGCACCGCGTCCCGCTGATCTTTTACTCCTCGAACCTGCATTTCAAACAAACCAACGTCACGCCCGGCTTCATCCCGGATGGTGTTGGCGGCTTCTTCGAGTTCCTCAAGGGGCGCGTCGTCATTCCGTCGAATGGGAATCTGCACCAGTTCCGCCGCGTGATCCGACACGAGCTGGTGCATGTCTTTACGCTCACCCGCCTCGTGCGCGTGCTGCGCGACCACCGGGTGCCGCCGGAGCGGTTCCTGCCACTGTGGTTCACCGAAGGACTCGCGGAATACTGGTCCGGCGGCCGCGATCATCAACACGAGATGGTGATGCGCGATGCCGTGTTCTCCAACTACCTTGTCTCGCTCGCCGACATCTACCGCATAAGCGGGTCGTTTCTGATGTACAAGCACGGCGAAGCGCTCATGCACTTCTTTGCCGAGACCTACGGCGAGGAGCAGATCCTTCGGATCATCGAGAACTTCTGGGTCGACGGCGATTTCCGGCGCGTCCTCGAGTTTACACTGGGCGAGCCATTTGAGGAGATCGACAGGCGATGGATGACCTGGGTTCGCGAAATGTATTTCCCCGAGTTTGATGACGTCGTCGCGCCTTCGATCGCTGCGTCGTCGTTCGGCATTCGAGGATTCAGCGCGAAGCCGGCCTACTACCGGCGGCGAGACGGGACGCGGCTCGTGCTGTACGTCGGCAACGAGACCGGCTACACGAATCTGTTCGCGATGCCGGTTGATTATGAGCTTCGTCCATCCGGCCAGCCGGAAGTTCTGATTCGCGGCGAGCGAAGTGACGACTTCGAGTCGTTTAATGAGATGGAAGGCCGGATCAGCGTTTCTGATGATGGACGCCTGGCTTTCGTGACGAAAAGCGGCGCGCACGATGTCATCCACATCTTCGACCTCGAGGCGAATCAACTCGTCGACACGTTCGGCTTCGACGACCTCGTCGCGATTTATTCGCCGGACTGGAGCCCGGACGGGACCAGACTCGTCTTCACCTCGATCCGCCGCGACGGCTTCAGCGATTTGTTTCTTCTCGACATTTCCAGCGGAGCTAGAACCCGGCTCACCGACGACATCTACGACGATCGCGATCCGGCGTGGCGGCCGGGCGGCTCGTCGATTGCATTCAGTTCGGATCGCGGGGCGGACGGCGAACGACACGCGTACAATCTCTATTTGATTGACCTCGACAAGCGCGAGACGACGTCTCTTACCACGGGCGACCGGCGCGACTTCTCGCCGCGGTGGAGCCCCGATGGATCACACCTCATCTACACAAGCGCGCGACGCGACTCCACCGGCCGCTTTGGCGCGCAGGATGTCTGGATGTTGAATGTCGATGCGCCTGCATCCGTTGATCTTGCCGCCAGTGCGTCGGTCATTGAATTCGACCTAGTGAACGAGTTTGAGGAGCGGCGGCTGACGTCGCTTACCACAGCGGCGTTCGATCCGATCTGGACGGATGACGGCGATCTGATATTCAGCGCCTTCGAGAATCAGCGCTTCACCATCCGCCGAATTCTCGGCATCGATTCGGTTGCCACCGTTTCCAACGAGCATGTGCGTATTGCTCGTGCGGACACCGTCGACATCGGCACGTGGACGCACGGGAGCATCGAGACTGAAGATGGAATCCAGCGCGCGCCTTACCGGCGGAAGTATAATCTCGACATCGCGCAAGGGGCGATCGCGCAGAACCCGGTCTGGGGTACGAGCGGCGGCGCGATGCTCGCCTTTTCGGACATGCTGGGCGACGACTACTGGTTCCTGACGCTCTACAACGCCGCGCAGGGTCGAGGCAACTTCCTGCAGAACTTGAACGTCGCCGTGTCGCGCCTCGAATTGCACCGCCGCACAAATATCGGTTACGGACTCTACCGCTTCGGCGGCATGCGCTACGACATCACCGATCCCGATGCGGTCGTTGAGTTTCCAGTTGTATGGGAATCGATATATGGAGGTTATGGTTCGATCAGCTATCCGCTGTCGCAGTTTCGCCGCTTCGAGCTGACGTCTTCCTTGAACTGGAACGAGCGCGAGATTCCGTTTCGACAGATCGATCGATCGGCGCTGCTCGTCTCGGCGTCCGCATCGATCGTTCATGACAACGCGCTCTACGGCTACAATGGCCCGGTAGACGGCATGCGCGCCAATTTGACGATCGGGTACACGACCGACATCCTCTATGACAATGTGCGCTACGTCTCGCTGATCGCCGACGCCAGGCGCTATTTCCGACTTTCATCGCGAGTAACGCTGGCGTCGTGGGGACTTTTTCGGCTGAACGAAGGTCGTGAGGCGCGGCTTCACTTTCTGGGTGGAAGCTGGGATCTCCGAGGCTGGCGCCTCTTCGATGTTCGTGCGCAGAAGATGTGGTTCACGTCGCACGAGCTGCGCTTCCCGATCCTGACCGCTCCATC
>CAZKDQ010000002.1:49299-53918 GCA_964551345.1 uncultured Rhodothermales bacterium | reverse complement strand
GATATGGGCGTGCCACCCGATGATGTGACGCTTCCTCTCGAGCAGCTCTGGACCTACGACGCCGGTGCCGCCTTCGGAGCCAATCCAATCACACGAATCGGGTCGACCATACTCGTGGGAAACCGCCGAGGAGAAGTACACGGGCTCAACGCTTTAACAGGAAAGCGGCACGGTGATCATGCGTTTGGTGAGAGTGTGGAAGGAGGTTCGGTCGTTGACGGGCAAACCGTTATCGTTCCGGTGAAGGTCGGCTCTTACGGAGTTCAGGCACTCGATCTGACCACGGGCAAGCGAATCTGGCACGCAGAGTTCGAACCTGTCGAGGCGGATCTTGCGGCATTCGGAAACCGCGTCGTCGCTACGGGACTGGAGGGAGGCGTTGCATCGTTTGATGCAGCATCCGGCGAACAACTCTGGAATTCCAGGCCGGCCGCTGCGCCATATCTCGCTGCGCCGATCATCCACATCGATGACGTCATCGCCATCAATCGAGAAGGCGTCGTGCACATCCTCAATGCGGCGTCAGGAGAGTTGATATCGGAATTCGATCTTGGTGAGCCGGTTCATCGGAACGCGACGCTGCACAGCGGCATCCTCATCATTCCCACAACACGCGGCCGCGTACATGCCTTCGATCCCGCGAGTCAGCGACTCGTGTGGACGTTCGATTCTCGGAATGACCTTGCACGAATGGCAACGTCCGCTGTTATGGAAGGGACCGTCATCGCACCGGCGTCAAGCGGCCACGTATATGCGCTCGATCTGTCATCTGGCGACCCGCGCTGGCACCAGGACATCGGTGCGGCAGTCACTGCACCACCGCTTCCGGTCGGCGCTACCGTGTTCATTGGAACGATGGATGCGCGACTCATCCAGATCGGCGCCGAGAGCGGCGAGGTAAGGGGCGAGCAAGCACTGCGTGGGCGCGTAAAATCAGCCATGAAAGCCGACGCAAACGGACTTCTTATCGCTGTCGAGCCGAGGCATGTGGTGCGCTACGCATGGGGCATCCGGTAGCTTGTTCCTCAGATGCGCGCTATCTTCGGACCCGTTTCAACAGCCGCCGAGACCATGATTACCGAACGTCTTTCGAACGATCTCAAGGATGCGATGCGCCGGAAGGACCAGGTGCGGATGCTGACCATTCGGTCGATTCGCGCCGCTCTGACCGAGCGCGAGATTGAAGCACGTTCGAGCGGGCACAGCGAGATGTCCGAGGATGACGTGCTGGCTGTATTGCAGAAGCAGGCAAAGCAGCGGCGGGATTCGATAGAGCAGTTCGAGACAGCGGGCCGCGAGGACCTTGCGCGGAAGGAGCGGGAAGAACTCGCCGTTATCGAAGCTTACCTCCCGAAGCAGATGACGGATGATGAGCTTCGGGCGGTGGTTCGAGAGGTGATCGAGGAGACTGAGGCATCCTCACTGCGCGATATGGGGAAGGTGATGGGGCAGGCGGTAGCACGGACCCATGGCCGTGCCGACGGCAAGCGCGTCAGCGAAATCGCTCGCGAGCTGCTAAGTGATTCGTGAGGCCGCTTCGCTCGACGATCTACCAGGCGGTGCCAATCCCGGTGGCTGTTGCGATACATGCCGCACGAACAGCGGTCGGCCGTGATCGACTCCTCTTTACTCGTGAATAGCGTCGACATCGTCATCATCATCGCGCTTCTGATCGGGGCGGAGCGCGGCTTCGGCAGCGGCTTTATTCGGCAGCTGGCAGGCATCATCGGGATCATCTTCTCCGTGCTGCTGGCCGTTCAGTTGATGAGTCCGCTGGGTGAGCGCATCACGGAAGCCACGGCCTGGACCAGCGGCATCACATCCGTGCTTGCCTTCCTGCTCGTCTTCATTCTTGTTCAGGTCGCGATGATCTTTGTCGCGAGGCTCGTCGAACGGCTCGTCGGGCTCTTCCAGCTGTCGATCCTCAATCGCGTGGCCGGGGCCGTACTGGGTGGCTTCAAGGCGGGGCTGCTCATCAGCGTAGCGTTGATGGTACTCATCACCTTCGACGTCCCCGAAACCTCGTCGCGCGAGCAATCCGCATTGTATGATCCGGTCGCATCACTGGTGCCGGAGACATGGGAAGTGGTTGCGGAGCACCTTCCAACCGTCAAGGCGATTTCATCTGAATTCGGGCGGGAGGTTGAGGAACTTATCAGAGAGTGACGCACCGCCGGAAAGATGTGGATAACAGGTGCATCATCGCACCGTCATCGACCGGTGACCTCAGACCACGCTAACCCGACGTTTGGTAGATGATGATATGTATGATCGATAGTTATGCAGGGGGCCGTGGCAACATCAACAATAACATGCCTCTACACTATTATCCAGCGACGCCCTCTGGTGCTTCTGCGCATCCTCTGCACTGCAGATCGATATGTGAGGGAAGCACGAGAGCGAATTTTCGATGGAAGGTGAATGTGGATAACTAGTGGATAGCTGCTGATAAGACCGGCAAAGGATGTGGGTAAAAACAGCCGTCTTTGCCTTGCACAATGCGGCCGCCGGGGATAGAATAGATGCAGAGATCGCAGTCCCCGTCACCCCGCTTGCAAGGCCGTTCATCTGTTTCTATGCCCGCTACACTCGACACGACCTGGAATCAGTGCCTAGACCGAATCAACAAGGAGATTCCGCGTCGTTCTTTCAAAACCTGGTTCACGCCCGTCGATCCTGTCTCTCTCGAACGAGATGACGACGGCGCCGAGCTCATCTTGAGCGTCCCGAGCCGGTTCTTCGGCGAGTGGATCGAGTCGAACTACTCGGGCGTGCTGCGCAAGGTCACTTCGGAGGTCATGGGCGCACAGACGCGCATCTTCTTCAAGTACCGCGAGGATGCTCCCGAACCCGCGTATGTGACGGATATTCAGACGAGCGATCAGCGCACGGATGCGCAGCCACGCCCACAGCAGGCGCCGGCTGCTCGGCCCGCTCCTGCGGCTCCGCGGCCGCCTGTTCAGCCGTCGCTTGGGCAGCCGGTCGTTCCGCAGCGTGTCGATTCCAACCTGCGCCCGGGCTACTGCTTCGACTCCTTCATCGAAGGTGATTGCAACCGTTTCGCACGAAGCGCGGCTCTCGCAATCGCCGAAGAACCAGGCGGGACGAGCTTCAATCCCTTCCTGATTTACGGTGGAGTCGGTCTCGGCAAGACCCACCTCGTGCAGGCCATCGGCAACTATGCGATTGCGAACAACAAGACGGATCGGGTCCTCTACATCTCGTCTGAGCAGTTCATTGCGCAGTTCGTCCGATCCATTCAGCAGAACAACGTCGGTGATTTCTCCGCCTTCTATCGCAGTATCGATCTGCTGATCGTGGACGACATACAGTTCCTCGGGGGCAAGGAGAAGACTCAGGAGGAATTCTTCCACGTCTTCAACTCGCTGCACCAGTCAGGAAAGCAGATCATCCTGTGCGCGGATCGGCCACCGTCTTCCATTTCGGGAATCGAGGAGCGTCTTTTGTCCCGCTTCCAGTGGGGATTGACGGCGGACGTCCAGCCTGCCGATCTCGAAACGCGCTGCGCCATCCTTCAGCGGAAGGCTGAGCGGCACTGCATCGACATCGAGCCGGATGTCGTGACGTTCATCGCCGAGCACGTCACGCAAAATATTCGGGCGCTGGAAGGAGCGCTCACGCGGCTCATTGCGCAGGCGCGCCTTCAGAAGGGGCCGGTCACGCTCGCCGTCGCGCGGCCGCTGCTCTCGGACCTGATCGACAATGAGCCGAAGCCGCTCTCGATCGGCACCATCCAGGAGATCGTGGCGGAGGCATTCGGCGTGCCCCTGGCTCAGCTCTCTTCGCGCGCACGAACGCGGACGGTCGTCGCGGCGCGGCATGCAGCCATGTACTTCGCAAAGGAGATGACGACTCTTTCGCTCAAGAGCATCGGCCTGCGCTTCGGCGGGCGCGACCACTCGACGGTCATCCATGCATGCAATTCGCTCGAGGATCGGATGGATGTCGACGCAGAGTTCCGATCCAGCATCGACGAGGTGCGGGCGAGGATTGATCGACGCGCACGCACGTCCTGATTTTCCTCCTGCATCCTGCTGGAACGGTACAATTTACCGACCTCCATTTCGAAAGGATCGGTTCATTTCGCGAAGTTTGATCGACGGGATGGATGCAGCGACCGTATCGCCGCAAAGCCATGCTTCCGCATCGACGGGCACGCTCTTGGCTTGATCAGGCGTAGCCAGCAGTTGATCTATCCATCCGTGACGGAAGCGACATGTCCTTGAGCGCGAATATCGAAGTGGGAACGGTTTGCCCCGACGGCGGCCGCATCGATCTGAACATCCTCGTCATGAAGGACAAAACCGGTGCCGTGGAGATCCGATTCAGCGGCCCCGGTGATCGCCCTGAGGATCGCGCTTCCCTCATTATGACGGCCGATGAGTTTGATGCGCTTCGGACATTGATCCTGCGCGTCGAGCGGCAGAAGGAAGCGCTCGTAATGCGCGACCAGATGCGCTCGTGGATTCACAGCTCCGGACAGCGGGATGCGTTTCGCCGTGAATCGGTCGTGGTCTCAGGCGTGCCGGAGCTCGTCGTATCGGGTGACGGTTCCGGAGATGGCGCGGCGTCGATCGCGGCGTAACTGATCAACGGCA
>CAZKDQ010000002.1:46287-49199 GCA_964551345.1 uncultured Rhodothermales bacterium | reverse complement strand
TCGATCGGTTGTGCGAAAGGGGGGACTCGAACCCCCACACCCGTTAAGGTACCAGATCCTAAGTCTGGCGCGTCTACCAATTCCGCCACTCTCGCAGGGCGGCGCTAATATCGGATTTATTGCGGCAGGTTTCCACCGTCGCCGCGCGCAGGCAGTTCAACGGGAATATTCCGTTCGGTGAAGAAGATTTGCGAGGGAGATCGTATCCTGAGCCCTCCGCAAATGAACCACCACCGACGGACTCATGATCATCCGTAGCCACAGCCGCTCCCGTCTTTTCGTCGGCGCTGCCACGGCGCTGCTTCTTCTTCTCGTTGCGAACTCCACGGCCAGCGCTCAGGTCAGCTCACCCGCAGACACCGTTCGTGCCGGCCAGTTCGACTCCGGGCGTATGTGGACGTTCGACTTCCCGCCCGCCGAGTATTTCCGTGAGGAGTACGGAATCGCAGCGGATGAGGCGTGGTTCGAGCGCGCGCGTCTGGGCGCCCTCCGCATTCCCGGCTGCTCGGCCTCATTCGTCTCCGCATCGGGTCTGGTGATGACGAATCACCACTGCGCTCGCTCACATGTGACGGCCATCACGCAGGAAGGCGAGAATCTGCTGGATAATGGATTCTACGCCGAAACCCAGGCCGCAGAGCGTCAGGCGAACACGATGTATGCCGACCAGCTCATCGCCATCGAGGACGTAACGGATGAGATCTATACCGTCGTTGATGCTGCCGAGACGGATGCGGAGCGCGCGTCTGCACGGCAGGAGGCGATCGAAGCGGCGCACGCGCGCATTCAACAGACAGCGCCCGCTGATCACATCGTGCAGATCATATCGCTGTACAACGGCGCCCGGTATTCGGCCTACACGTTCCGCCGGTACGCGGATGTGCGGCTCGTGATGACGCCCGAGCTGCAGGTCGGTTACTTCGGAGGTGACACGGACAACTTCTCTTACCCGAGGTACGCGCTCGACATGACCTTCTTTCGCGTCTACGAGAATGGTCAACCACTTGAAACGCCCAACTATTTTCGTTGGAGCGCTGACGGTGCATCAGAGGGCGAGGCCGTCTTCATTGTAGGTAATCCGGGTTCTACCAATCGCCTCGAGACCGTGGCTCAACTCGAGTATCGGCGCGACGTCGCCGAGAGGTATCTGCTGGAATGGGTGAACCGGCGAGTTGAGGCGCTCGAACGATATCTCGAGCAGGAACCGTCGGGTGATATCCGCAATCAGCTTTTCTCATTGCTGAATGTGCAGAAGCTATACACCGGCCGGGTTGGTGGATTGGAGGATGAAATCCTGATGGCGCGGCGGCGCGATACGGAGCGACAGTTCCGTGAGGCGATCGAGGCCGACCCTGCTCTGCGCGCAGAGTACGGTGAGCTGCTCGACCGGATGGCGGATCTGCAGGCCGAACGCATTTCGATGCTGAACGAATACGCTGCGTTTGCAGGACTCACGCCCACATCATCGCTCGGATCGTCCGTCATGCGCCGTGCCATGCTCGCGGCATCGCTTGTGGAGCAGCAAGAGCAAGGCGCTGCCGATGACGCGCTTGCACGCCTTCGGGATCAGATCAGCGGCGTTGGGGATCAGCCGGAAGCTATCCAGAGGATGTATCTCGAAGATCGTATCGAGATGTTCGAGCGACATCTTGCAGCGCAAGCGCCGGAGATGACGGCGTTCATTGCGGGCCGAAGTGCCGCGGATGTGGCAGATCAGATCATTCGTGAATCCGCGCTTACAAGTTCAGACGCCGCCGCTTCTGCGCTCGCCGCAGGAACGCTCGCCGATGACCCGGCCGTAGCGCTCGCCCGTTCCGTCTATCCAATCTATTCTGATTACCAGAGCGCCGTTGCAGGTATCTCAGCTCAGGAGCAGGACATCGGCAGCCGTCTTGGCCGGGCACGCTTCGACATCTACGGCACGGACATCCCGCCCGACGCCACCTTCTCGCTGAGGATCGCCGACGGCGTCGTCGCGGGCTATCCGTACAACGGGACGATCGCGCCTACGCACACGACGTTCTATGGGATGTACGATCGGTACTACTCGTTCGGGCCGGGCACAGAGTGGGATCTGCCTCAGACCTGGACGTCCATTCCGGAAGGTTTCGAGCTTTCGACGCCGCTCAACTTCGTCTCCACCAACGACATCATCGGTGGAAACTCGGGTTCGCCGGTGTTGAACGAGAACCTCGAGGTTGTCGGCCTTGCCTTCGACGGAAATATCGAGTTTCTGCCGTCTTCGTTTATCTACGTGACTGAAACCGGCCGCACGGTTTCGGTTGACTCTCGTGGCATGCTTGAGGCGCTTGAGTCGGTCTACAACGCCGACCGAATCGTCGAAGAGCTGCGATCAGGCGTCGCCGTCACGCGATAACCTCCGGCCCGTTTTCAACAAGCCAACTGGGATTTATGCTTCGTCACGCAAGGCTCGTAGTTTTCGCCGCGTTTCTTCTCGTTGCAGGTTGTAGCACGCCTCAGCAGACTGTCGTAGTCACCGAGCGGCCGGACATCGCGGATCCGGATACCACGGTCGTCCTCGATCCGGATCCGATTGGCGAGGAGGCTACGATCGAGCCGGGCCGGTTCGATTTCGGGAAGATGTGGACGTTCGACAATCCGCCGCTCGAGTACTTCGCAGAGGAATACGGCTTCTCGCCCGACTCCGCCTGGTTTGATCATGCACGGCTCGGTGCCCTCCGGTTCGCGGAGTACTGCTCATCGTCATTCGTGTCGCCAAACGGACTCATCCTCACGAACAACCACTGTGCAAGAGAAAGCGTGGAGGAGGTCTCCAGATCGGGGGAGGATCTTCTCGAGAACGGTTTTTACGCGGCTTCGCTCGATCAGGAGCGGCGCGTGCCCGATCTGCACGTGGATCAACTGATTTCCATCGAGGACGTCACCCATCG
>CAZKDQ010000002.1:33309-46187 GCA_964551345.1 uncultured Rhodothermales bacterium | reverse complement strand
TACAATTTCGATTACGCGTTCCTCCGTGCTTATGATGACGACGGCACGCCTGTCGCGTCACCAAACTACTTTCGGTGGAGCGATACGGGAGCCGCGGCAGGCGAGGTGGTTTTCGTCGTGGGAAGCCCGGGCTCAACGAGCCGCCTGAAGACGGTCGCGCAGCTCGAATACGAGCGGGACCACGAACTGCCCGTCCTGCTCGACGTCCTTCGTGCCCGCGCTCGCATCTTCGAGGCGAGCATCGACGCCGATCCGGAACAGGCTGAAGAGACCGGCCTGCGGTCGACCTACCTCTCCATCACGAATCAGATCAAGTCGCAGACGGGTCAGCTCGAAGGGCTACATGATCCCGACCTCATTGCTCGTCGACGAGGCGCCGAGCAGGAGCTTCGCAGCGCCATAGCCGTGAACGATTCGCTACGGCGGCTTTACGGCGACGTCCTCGAGCAGATCGCCGATCTGCAGCAGACGCGGGTATCGATGGCTCCGCGTGCTGCCGCGTTCACTGCGTTTGGAAGTATACTCGATTCTCAGATCCTCACGCGCGCGCTCTACGGCTACATCCACAGCCTGATGACCCAGCGAGGATTCCCGCCGGAGAATCTCGAGGAGATTCGCACATCGGCGCGGGAGACGGAGTTCTATCCGGATGAAGTGGAACGTGCACTTTTGGCAGCCCGGCTGAATGACCTCCGCAGTCACGTCGGCGCATCCGATCCCACCGTCCGACGTGTTCTTGGACCTGCCTCAGCGGATGAGGTTGCGCAGCGCCTCGTCACTGAAACGGCGCTTAATGACTCGACGCGGTACGAGGCCATAATGGAAGACGGATTTCTCGGCAGTGGAGACGCGACGGTCGACATGATCAACGCCATCGGCCCGGCCTACCTTGCGCTGGCGAACCAGATCAGCACGCTCGTCGCGCGCGAGGACGCACTGACGGCGAGGCTGGCGCAGGCGCGTTTCGCGGTTTACGGCACCGACATCCCACCCGACGCCTCGTTCTCCCTGCGCATCGCCGACGGCGTCGTGGCAGGATATCCGTACAATGGCACGCGCGCGCCTGCCTACACAACCATCGCCGGGCTGTACGACCGCCATTACTCGTTTCAGAATCGCGAAGACTGGGAGCTGCCGGATCGTTGGATCGACCGGCGCGACGTGATCAACCTGTCCGTCCCCATCAACATTGTCTCGACGAACGACATTACCGGCGGTAACTCCGGCTCGCCGCTGCTGAATCGCGACCTCGAGATCGTGGGCCTGGCGTTCGACAGTAATATCGACGCCCTGGCTAACGAGTACATCTACCTTGACACCACGCAACGCGCGGTATCCGTCGACAGCCGCGGCATTCTGGAGTCACTGCGCACGATCTACGAGGCAGAGGCGCTGCTCGACGAACTGATGACGGGCGCACTCGAAGCTGCCGTCGCGCCGTAGCACGTCGCTCATTTCATTGCAGCGCGCGCACGATCGCGGGTGTTACATCCAGTATGGACGACACATTCACGAAACGGCCGGCATCGGGACCGATGGCGATGAACGGCACGGCGTTGCGCGTATGACTTCGTGTGGAGATGTCCTCCAGATTGCCGTGATCACTCGTCAGGATGATCGTGACATCGTCGGGGCGGCCATCTATCAGCGCTCCGAGAAATGCATCGAGCGAGCGGAGGACTTCCTCCGGTGGTGCACCGGGACGGCCGTGCCCCGCCTTGTCGGTGAGATAGTACTCGAAGAGCGTGAAACGGCGTGCGGATGCTATCTCCAGCAAGCGGCGTCCGGCCGTTGCTTCATCGACGCTGGGTACAGGCTTCCCCGGCCAATCCTCGCCGGTAATGTTCGCCGCGATCGCCTTGCCGTTCCTTAAATCCGATTCAGAGTGGAGCCTTACGCCTGCTCTGAGGCAACAGAGTGTCGTGACGGTCCAGCGGTCTGTCTTCCGAACGTACGAGAAGAAGCGTTCGGGATAAGCGTTGGCGAATGTGAGTTGCTCGAGCGGGTTATCCGCTTCCTCCACGAGCCGCGTGAAGACGTTCTGTTGAGCGATTATTGGACGCGACGTGGAATGGGGGAATGGGCCGAAGTGGCGCCCGGCGTGTTTCGCGCAGTTAATGCCGGTGAAGAGCGACGCCTGGCCGGTACCGCTCTGCGGCAACCCATCTACATCCAGGTTGGCATCGATGGGAATAAAGACATGATCGGGTTGGCGGACCGGATTAACCTCTGCAAGCCACTTTTGACCGGCGCCCATTCTGGCGATGGCCGGCAATGGATAGTTGTCCAGCGGGTTGATGTCCCCCGCCGGCCCGAGGCCGACGCCATCGACAAAGACGAAGAGAATGCGGGAATGCATTCGACGGTTTTTTTGATTAGCATCGTTCACAAATGAGGTAAGCGCGCCGCGCATAATGCCTCTACTCATCCACGTGAACGTTACGGCGCGCAGGCTAGTACTTCACGCCCTCAGTAAAGATGATCCAGAATATTCGATACCGCCTCGGCGACGCGCTCAAGTATTTTATGGGAGCGCCGGCGCCGCCGGACCGATTCGCGCTCGTGCTCAGCGGTGGAGGTGCGCGTGCGGCTTATCAGGCGGGCGTTCTGCACTATGTTGCCGAAGCATTTCCCGAAGCCAACTTCTCGATCCTGAACGGCGTATCGGCCGGCGCGATCAACGCGGCGCATCTGGCCAACTACGATGGCGGCTTTGCCGAGGCGGCGCGCGACCTGGTCCGCATCTGGGAAGAGGTTCACGAATACGAGGTGTTCACGCCCGCATCGAGCTTCCAGTTCATCCACGGATTCCTCCGTCATGTCCTCGGCGGACGTGCCGCATCGGAGGGGCGTGAGCAGCGGCGCGGTCTCGTTGATACTCAGCCGCTTCGCGACTATCTCCGGCGGCAGTATGGAGCAGAGGACGGAGTTTTACGCGGCGTCGAGGGCAACATTGCCAGCGGACGCTTGCGGGCGCTTTCAATCGCGACGACCAACTACATGACCGGCCAGACGGTGACGTGGATCCAGGGCGCGGACCTGCCGAACTGGGAGCAGCCGAATCGCCTCGGAATCAACACCACGATGACGGTCGAGCACATCCTCGCTTCGTCCGCACTGCCGATTCTTTTCCCCGCCGTAAGAATTGGTGACGCGTGGTATGGCGACGGTGGCATCCGCCTTTCGGCGCCGATATCTCCGGTCATCGACCTCGGGGCCGATCGCATCTTCGTCATCTCGACACGCTACGAGCGCACCCGCCGCGAAGCCGATCTGCCCAGCGTCGCCGGTTATCCGCCGCCTGCAACGATCATCGGCGTGCTGATGAACGCCATCTTCCTCGATGTCCTCGATCGCGACGCGCGCATCCTCGAGCGCTTCAACGATTTGATCGATCACGTGCCCATCTCCAAGCGCGGCAATTTCCGCCCGCTCAAAATGCTGTTGATCCGCCCGTCACGTGATCTCGCAAAAATGGCCTCACAGTACGATGCCCGGACCGACGGCGTGCTCGGCCTCTTGACGCGCGGGCTCGGCACCGGCGAGAGCACCAGCCCGGATTGGTTGAGTATGCTGCTCTTCGAACACCCTTATATGCAGGATCTACTCGAGGTCGGGTACAACGACGGCCGTGCTCGCCACGATGACCTCGCGGAATTCCTCAAACTCGAGGAGAAGAAAGGGGCGCCTCTTCCGGTTATCACGCGACGTATCAAGACGGTTCCGACCGCGTGAAAACCGTCTGATCAGCGTGTTGCCAGACCGCTCGAATCGCCGTCATGCGGGACGATCGAGAACTCGCTCAGAAAGGGGTAGATGCGAGCCACGTCCAGAACCGTCAACGCCTGGCTATCAACATAAACAGGAATGTTCATGCGGCCGGCGAAATCATAAACGGTATGGCTGAGCGCGGCGAAGTCCGAGAACACTTCCGGAATCTCGATCACGCACGGTGATTCCGAGGAGATGGTGAGCCCTTCATTCGTCCAGTCGATCCGCGAGACAGCCGTCCAAGCGATTACTTTCTTCCGGCGGGCGTAGTCGTATGCGGTAACGGCTTCGTGCGAGATCTTCAGGCACCATGCGATTCGGCGAAGACGCCTCAGGCGAACCGCGCAGATAAGCCTCGTTCCTGCCCACGTGCCCGACAATATCAGGAAGGCGGCAGCGCCACCGATCTGCCCTGACAGCGTGGCGGCGACAGCGAGAATAGTGATCACAACCGCGCCGCCGACGACCATTCCAAGTGCCGTCGCCTTTCGCCGCGTGTTCAGTTGAACCTCCTCGTTGTCAAAGACTTCAAACCACATTCTGCTTCGGCTTCCGGTATTCTCGAGGCGCGTCAATTACAATGTAGTCGCGCACTTGAGGCACGCAAAAGCAGCGAGGTAAAATCGGTGACAAGTGGCCCGATCATGCCGCTTGAGAATGATCAGGTGGTGGCGCGTATGTTCTCAGTGCTTTCCTTTGCGATTGCCGCGGAGCGCAGATAGCTTCACCTGTCAATCCATCAACGCATCCTACGAGTCCTCCGTATTTCATGCCGGCCGGTACGAAATCAACCTCCTCACGCGGGCAGACGCCCCTCATGCGGCAGTACTACAAGATCAAGGCGCGTCACCCGAACGCGATCTTGCTCTTCAGGATGGGCGATTTCTACGAGACATTCGACGAGGACGCCAAGACCGTCGCGCGAATCCTCGGCATCACCCTCACGCGGCGTTCAAACGGGCAGGCGAAGGAGGTGCCGCTGGCCGGCTTTCCACACCACGCGCTCGACAACTACCTGCCGAAGCTCGTCCAGTCGGGATTGCGCGTTGCAATCTGCGAGCAACTCGAGGATCCGAAGTACGCCCGTAAGATCGTGAAGCGGGATGTGGTCGAGGTGGTCACGCCCGGTGTTTCCCTTCATGATGAACTGCTGAACCCGCGCCGGTCAAACTTCCTGGCGGCCATCCATTTTGAGGATGATCGGAAACGGGGCTCGGTTGCAGGTGTGGCTTTCATTGATGCCTCGACGGGGGAGTTTTCGGTGGCAGAGGTTCCGACCTCGCGCCTGGAAGAGTTGCTGCAAACGATCGGGCCGGCGGAGGTCCTCATCGAGCGCCACCGCCAGAGCGAGCTCGATCGCCTGCATGATCGCAGCTTCGTTGTCACGCCGCTGGAGGACTGGGTCTTCGGCTTCGATTTCGCCTACGAGACGCTCCTCCGGCACTTCAAAACGCACTCGCTTAAGGGCTTCGGCGTTGAGTCGCTCAAGGTAGGAATCGTTGCGGCTGGTGCCGCACTTCATTATCTGGATGAAGCGCAGAAGGGGCGTTTGCCGCATATCCGACGGATCGTGGAGTATGTGAGCGATGAGTACATGCTGCTCGATCCGCAGACGAAGCGCAACCTCGAGCTGATCGCGTCGATGCGGGACGGCGGGCAGGACGGGACGCTCGTTGATATCATGGACGAGACGCTCTCGCCTATGGGTGCGCGGCTGCTGCGCAAGTGGCTCGTGCGGCCACTTCGAAACCTCGATCAGATAAACAAGCGGCAGGATGCCGTACATGCGCTCGTGGAAGCTCCTCAGCTTCGCGAGGCGCTGCGTAGAGAGCTTGCTGAGGTTGGAGATCTCGACCGCCTCGCCACGAAGGTCAGCCTCGCTCGCGCCTCACCGCGCGACGTGCTCAACATCTGTCTGACGCTCGAACGCATCCCCGCCATCAAAAGCAGTCTGACCGACGAATCATGCGAGACACTTGCGAAGATTGGTGAGCAACTTCAGCTCTGCCGCGACATCGTCGACCGCATCAAACATGCACTCGCTGACGATCCTCCGGCGTCCATAAATGACGGAGGCCTCATCCGCGAAGGCTACGACGAGTCTCTGGACGAACTCCGTACGCTGGCCCGCTCCGGCAAGGACTGGGTCGCGCGGATGCAGAAGCAAGAGATGGAGCAGACCGGCATCCCGTCGCTCAAAGTCGGCTTCAACAGGGTGTTCGGCTATTACCTCGAAGTGACGAACACGCATAAGGCGAAGGTGCCGGATCGCTATATCCGCAAGCAGACGCTGGTGAACTCCGAGCGCTACATCACGCCGGAGCTGAAGGAGTACGAGGAGCGCATCCTGAGTGCGGAAGAGAAGATCGGAAGCCTCGAAGCGCAGCTCTTCAACGAACTTCGAATGGCCGTTGCGGAAGAGGCCACGCAGCTTCAGCACAATGCGGCGCTGCTGGCCGCGCTTGATTGTCTTGTCGCCCTTGCCGAGATCGCGTCGCGCCACCGGTATGTACGCCCCGAACTCACGGACGGGCGCGAGCTTGACATTGTTGATGGCCGGCACCCGGTCGTTGAGCGCACGCTGCCGCCGGGCGAGCCATTCATCCCGAACTCCGTGACGCTGAATCCGGAGAACGATCAGATTCTGCTCATCACCGGGCCCAACATGGCGGGGAAGAGCGTGGTGCTACGTCAGATGGGGCTCATTGTGCTGCTGTCGCAGATCGGGTCGTTCGTGCCTGCGCGATCAGCCCGCATCGGAATAGTCGACCGTGTGTTCACGCGCGTCGGCGCATCGGACAACCTTGCCGCAGGCGAGAGCACGTTCCTCGTTGAGATGAACGAGACGGCCAACATCCTCAACAATGCGTCTCCGAAATCACTCATCCTGCTCGACGAGGTCGGCCGTGGCACAAGCACGTTCGATGGTCTTTCAATCGCATGGGCGCTAGTCGAGTACCTCCACGAAAACGAGAATCTCGCAGCTCGTACGCTTTTCGCGACACACTATCATGAGCTGAACGAGCTTGAGACCCGGCTACCGCGTGTGCGGAATGCCCGGATCCAGGTTCAGGAGCATGAGGGAAAGGTCATTTTCCTGCGCAAGCTTATTGACGGCGGCGCCGATCATTCCTATGGAATCGAGGTCGCGCGCATGGCCGGGCTCCCGGTGCCGGTGATCGAGCGTGCGCGCGCCATCCTCAAACACCTCGAGAGCCAGCGTCTCGCCTCCGCTGCACCCGATCATCATGGCGATGAGCCAACTGCCGCGGCTGCGAAGGTTGATGCCAAGGCCATGCCTTCGCTCGACGAGGACGCCGCCATGCAAATGTCGCTCTTCGCGCAACGCCCCGATCCGCTGATGGAGGAGGTGAGGGATGCGCTCGAGCGTGTGGATCCCAACGGCATGACTCCCATCGAAGCATTGCTCAAGTTGACTGAACTAAAGCAGTTACTGGAGAACTGAATCATGATTCGCGACTTCATCGGCGCCTCGCCGGTTTTTGATGACACGAACTTCGTCGCGCCTTCAGCCGACGTAATCGGCGATGTGCATCTCGGGCGAAACGCGAGCATCTGGTTCAATGCGACCGTACGAGGCGACGTCCACCGGATCCGTATCGGCGAAGCATCCAATGTGCAGGATAACGCTGTGGTGCACGTCACACATGGAACCGCTCCGACGGAGATCGGCCCATATGTCACCGTCGGGCACAGCGCGGTTGTCCATGGATGCACAATCGAAGAGGGCGCGTTGATCGGGATCGGCGCGGTGATTCTCGATCACGCCGTAATCGGCGCCGGGTCGCTTATCGGAGCGCGTGCCCTTGTCACGTCAAGAACGGAGATCCCGCCGCGCTCGCTCGTGATGGGCGCACCCGCGCGCGTGGTTCGCACTTTATCCGACAAAGAAGTTGAAGACGTGCGGCAATTCGCCGTCAACTACGTACGCTACCGCGGGATCTATCTGGGCGAAGAGCACCCGGAGACGAATCCCTTCTACGATCGCCCGGCGTATCCGGGAACCACCGAGCAACATCCATGAAAACGTGCGTCATACTCAACCCGAATGCCGGAACGGCGCAGCGTGCGAAACTAGACAGGCTGTTCGATCGCGGTGTGAAATGCGTCGAGATCACTGGAGAAGGAGAAGGAACGGCACGAGCGCGAGAAGAGGTGGAGGCCGGCATCGACCGAATCATCGTCGCGGGTGGAGACGGCACGATCAACGAAGTGGTCAACGGGATTGTGGGCACGGGTCGTAGCGTTACGCTGGGCATATTCCCGATGGGCACAGGAAACGACCTTGCCCGAACGCTCGCCATTCCGCTCGAACCGGATGGCGCGCTTGATGTGATCGAACATGGCACTCTTCGCTCGATTGACCTCATCGCGGCACGCACGAACGGAGAAACGATCTACGGTGTGAACGTTGCCTCGGGAGGATTTAGCGGGCAGGTCGACGAGAACATGTCTCCGGAGATGAAAGCAACCTGGGGGCCACTCGCGTATCTGTTGGGCGCGGCGAGTACGTTGCCGGATCTGCAAGACTACTCGACGACGATCCAGTTTGAGGATGAGGAGCCTGAGACTGTCGTCGCGCTCAATGTGATTGTCGCCAACGGACGCACCGTCGGCGGCGGGAAGCGCGTCGCGCCGATGGCGAATCCTGAGGATGGATGGCTGGATGTGGTTGTCGTCCGCTTCGGCCCGGTGACGCGTCTTGCCGAGGTCGCAGCCCGCCTTGTTGCGGGGAATGTTTTGGATAGCGAATCCGTTTTGCATCGAAGAGCCAAGCGGGTGGCGATTTCCTCGGAGCCGAAGATGTGGTTCAACATCGATGGAGAACTCATCACGCGCGATGCGGTCGCGTTCGAGATCCTGCCACACGCGTTGAATGTCCTGGTCGGGAAGGACTACAGTCCTGTTCCCCCTGAATCGCCCTGACGAAACGGGCGGCTCTTCCATGTGATGTCCGGCACGACCGCCAGCGACACGGGAAGCAGGAGCAAGTATGCGTAGAGATAGAGCTCGTAGAGCGGCCAGGCGATAAGATTCGGGATGGCGCTCCCGCGAGCCGAGGCGGTCGTCAGGACTAGCGCGTCCGTCAGCGCCTTCGCTGCGATCATGACGCCGGCTGCCGAAGGGTGCGTTGCCAGAATGAGCAGCGGTAGCAGGTGGGCTGCGTAAACCACCGCGTAAAATGCGACGGCAAGTGGCGATGCCGCGAGCGATCCTCTGGCCCAGCGCCTGCGCTGGCGGAAGACATCCCGGACGCGACGCTCGGCTAGAGTTCTATTCTCGAGCGCCGGATGCGGGTCGAGACGAACCTCCCAGCCCGCCTTTCCAATCGCGCGGAACAGGGCGTAGTCTTCGGTGACGCTGGGTTGAAGCTCAGGATAACCGCCGACGTCATCGTAGGCCTCGCGACGAATCCCCATGTTATTGCCCATCGCGGTCAGGGGGAATCCCGCCAGAGACCAGCCTGCGGCTACTCCTTTGAGAAGCGTCCAGTCGTTCGCTTGCATCCGCGCGTGGAGATCTCTCCCGATTACTCGGGTCGTTCCGCCCACAGCGCCGACGTCCGGATGACTCAACTCGGATGCCAGCGCCTCGACCCACTGCGCCGGTGGCCGGCAATCGGCATCCGTGAAGAGCAGAATGTCGCCCTCAGCCGCTTCGATCCCTGTGTGTAGCGCGGCGGATTTACCTGGTGGATGGCCCGGAAGCGGCTGTGTATCCATCACCCGAAATCGAGGATCGGACGCGGCCTTCGCCTCCACAAGAGCTCGCGTGCCGTCTGTAGATTCATCATCAACGACGATGAACTCGATCGACTCCTGTGGATAGTTTTGAGCGGCGAGGGCGGCCAGGCAATCCGACAGGGCATCCTCTTCATTTCGCGCCGCAACGATAACGCTCACGAACGGCGTTTCTCGCGGTGTGCCCAGGTCTCTTCGACGCGCGCGCACGACGAGGATCGAGGCCGCAATACCGAGCGCCACGTACGTTGCAACGGCGAGAAGAGCGAGCGTCATGATTTGACGAGGTGAGTGTGGATGGGGTGGAAGCGCCAGCCTTCCGGTTGGAGCGCGTCAAGAATGTTATGCGTCGCGCGGAGAGCACGCCCGCCGGAAGCGGGGCCATCATGAAGCACGACGATCGAACCGGGACGCACGTAACGACAAACGCGCCGGCTGATCGCGTCAGGATCGGACGCAGGTTTGTAATCGCCTGCGAGCAAATCCCACATCACCACATGGCCGCCTGCGCGGCTTACTGCATCGGATATGGAGCGTCGAAGGTGGCCGTGGGGCGGCCGGTATAGCAAACTCGCATCCGGAAGCAGCGACCGGAAGACATCCATTGCGCGCTCGAAATCATGAAGAAGCGTCCGTGTTCGGGCTTGCCATCCATCAAGATGATCAAACCCGTGCAGGCCAAGGGCATGGCCGAGATCATGAATCTCATGCACGATCTCAGGATGCGCCTCAACCTGCCGGCCGGTCATAAAGAACGTCGCGCTGCAGTTGCGCGAACTCAGCAGCGATGCGAGGTCGCGGCTGTACTCGATTGACGGCCCATCATCAAATGTCAGATAGAGATCGCATCCATCTGAAGGCATCCTCCAGATTGCGCCCTGGATAAACGGCGCGGCGATCCGAGGAAGTGCGACCCCGATGACATCCTGCACATCCATATCAGTGCGCGCTCCGATCCTTCCAATCAACCTCACCGATGACGCCCGCCAATCCGATCACGACAACGTACGGGATCTGCAGCAACTGCCCCGGAATCAACCATCGAAGCAGGCGCGTCTGGCCGAAGTGTCTCGCGGCGGGCACGATCACGCTTGCTTCAGCGACGATCTTTAACGCCAGAACAGCCGGCACGACGATCAGCAATGATTTGTTGAAAGGCATCGCGATCAGGGCCGCGAGTAATACGACGTAGAAGGCGTACAAACCGACGATCGCAGCCATCAGCCGTCTGGATGGATAGCGAGCACCGTTGCCTGCCCAGCGCCGCCGCTGGCCGACAAACTCTCGCATGCCTGTCGCGGGCGCGGTTCGCACCGCCGCTTCGCGTGCGGAGCAGAACGTGACGCTGCCGGGATCCTTTCGGTGCAGCAGCTGAAGCATCACTTCATCAGGCGGCGCGCCGTTGGTTGGAAGATGCCCGGACATCCGGTGGTAAACCTCCCGCCGATATGCAATGTTGGCGCTGTTGCACATGTTAGGCAGAGCCGAGCCGATTCCGCCGGCGCCGATCGCGATAAGTCCCAAGAACTCGAGGGCTTGAAGGCGGCCGTGCCATTTCTCACCCGGATCGAACAAGACAGGACCCGAAACGAAATCAACGCCCGGCCGCATCTCCATCATCATCGACCGAATCCACTGCCGACCCACGAGGCAATCTGCGTCCGTTGTCAAGATCACCGATCCACGCGCCTCGTCAATGCCGACTGCGATCGCCCCGGCTTTCCCCGTATCATTCCGATCGACATGATCGCTAAGTCGGATCAACCGGATTCGGCCCTCGGGAAACCGAGCTGCGAAGGCATTGACGCGATCAGCAGTGGCGTCGCGCGAGAAGTCATCCACAACGATCACCTCATACTCCGGGTAATCATTGGCGCTGATTCGTTCGAGACAGGTCCCAATCGTGACTTCTTCATTTCTCGCCGCGACAACGACCGTCACGAAGGGGACCTCGTGCTTAGCTTCAACATCGGCCGAAGCCTCCAACACGCGTTGGAGACCGAAGGCAAAACGCAAAATCAGGCCGACATAAAAGATCGTCAGCGCTGGAAGCAGAATCGAAAAGACAACGTGCATCAGGTCCCGGCTGTCGTCGCTTCCGCTTCCTTGCGTGTGAATCGGAGGCGCATCAGGAACGGCACTCCCGCGGCCGATGGCAGAACGAGGTTGATCACGAACATGAAGAGCGAGGCGTTAAAAGCGGCCGCGCGGCTGAATCCAGCGGCACCCATAAAGAAAACGGCCGAGCTCTCGCGCACGCCGAGGTCCATGATGGTGACCGACGGGATCAGATACTTCCCGTAAAAAGTCATTGCCGAGCCGGTGTAGGTCGAGGCGACGGTTGCCGAGACATCGAAGGCGAAGATGAGGAAGACGAATTGTGTCATGAAAACGCCGTAGCGAAGAGTCGCCAGGCCGAGGTAAGGGCCGACGTGCTCCGGCCGCACGCGCCGCAGGAAGCCAAGTGTGTCGAGGATGCCGGGGCGCCGTATCCATCGCGAAAGCAAGTCGTGTGATGGCCCCGGCCGCAAGAGCACGAACGCCAGCAGCGGAACCGTCACCACGCCGATAGCCACGATGGACGACCAGCCGAGGCCGGGGCGGCCCATCTCCATCATCACAAACAGCACGACGGCGGCGAGCCCGATGGTGACGCCGACCAGCATGTCGATCAGGCGCTGGAACATCACGAGCGCACTGAGCTCCCATTTGTTGGTGTGCTCATGATAGAAAGACCGGCCGGCGAGCTCGCCCAGTCGACCCGGCGTGAAGAAGCCGAGCGCATATCCACTTAAGAGGGCGGCAAAGTTCGTTCGGCGCGAATCGGGATCCATCACGAGACCCGTTATTCGCCGCCAGAGTGTTCCTTCAATAAACAGGTTGAGCGGGAGGAGGACGACGGCCGCCGCAATCCATCCGACACGCGCTCCCGCGGCCGTCGCGGCAATCCTGTCGACGTCGACGACGTAGACCAGGTAGCCGAGGATGCCGACGGCGAGCAGCGACTTGAGGATCAGGGATGTGCGGGAGCGATTCAAGCGTCCGCGAGTCCAGATTATTGCTTGATAAAAATATGCCCCGGCCACTGTGGGGAGTTCTGCCGGATGAAGCTCCGAAAGCTCGCCAACGTGGTCGCGCGAAGAGTTGAATTATACAAAAATAGCAGCCGGGGCCACAGAGAACCGCACGCGGAACTCCCCCCAGGCATGCGCCTTGACGCCCTCGCCGCCTATATTGTTACGGCAGTTCGAGCACTAACTTGATCCCCATGCGCATCCTCATCATCGGTAGTGGCGGCCGCGAGCACGCCATCGGCTACGCACTCGCCGCCGGCCCTCGTCGACC
>CAZKDQ010000002.1:30646-33209 GCA_964551345.1 uncultured Rhodothermales bacterium | reverse complement strand
AAGGCGTTCATGGAACGCCATGGCATCCCGACGGCCGAGCATCGCACGTTCGCACGCTCCCAGTATGCCGACGCGCTCGCGTACCTCGAAGAGTGCGGCTCGCCGATCGTCTTGAAGGCGAGCGGACTCGCGGCCGGAAAAGGTGCCATCGTCTGTATGAGCGATGAAGAGGCGCGTCTGACACTCGACGCCGTCCTGCTGAAAAACTCGTTCGGCGCTGCAGGCGATGAGTTAATCGCCGAGGCCTTCATGGACGGTGAAGAGGCGAGTGTCTTTGTACTTACCGACGGTATCACGCACCGCACACTAATTCCTGCGCAGGATCACAAACGTATCGGCGACGGCGATACGGGACCAAATACGGGTGGGATGGGAGCGTATGCCCCGGCGCCCATCATGAGTGATGCACTCATGCGCCGGGTGGAGACGGAGATCGTCGAGCCAACGCTCGAAGGAATGCGGCAGGAGGGCCATCCGTACCGCGGTGTGCTTTACGTCGGCGTGATGATCACCGCCACGGGTCCGAAGGTCGTTGAGTACAACTGCCGCCTCGGGGATCCTGAGGCACAGGCGCTCCTTCCTATGCTGTCGGGTGATGTGGTCGAGCTCTTTGACTCGCTCGCGAACCGGACACTTGAGAGCGTCAGCATCGAACAAAAGCAGGGATCCGCGGCTACCGTCGTTCTTGCCTCAGGAGGCTATCCCGGACCATGCACGAAAGGATTCGAGGTTCACGGTCTGGAAAAGGCCGCCGCGAGTGACGATGTCCTCGTCTTCCATTCAGGTACGCGACGCGAAACGGATGGACGGATCGTCACCTGCGGTGGTCGCGTGCTGTCGGTCACCGGAATTGCACCCACGCTTTCCGACGCCATCAACAAGGCCTACGAGGCCGCAGATCGAATTGAGTTCGAAGGCAAATACCTCCGGCGAGACATCGGCCGAAAAGGCCTTGCGCATCAGGTGTAGCGCGTTCGGCTGGTTGCTCACCGTCTTGCTGTGCATCACGCCCGCCCTGGGACTGATGGCGCAGGATCTGGTCGAGCCGCTCGCATACGTTCGCGTTGCTTCATTCGAAGACGCGCAGCGCCTTGCGGCGGATGCCTTCGGAAATCTGTATGTCATCGATCGGGGCGCGCGGCGGCTCGTGCGCATATCCGCGACGGGCCTGGTTCGCAAGGAGCTCGGGGGATCGGGCTCGCGGCTGTCCGATCCGGCCGGCATCGATCCCACCAATGGCCTGCTGATTTTCGTCACGGATCGCAGTTCGGGTCGGATCTTTCGTTTCAATCGCGAACTCGTCCCCCTCGGTGCAATCGGGGAGATGCGACTTGCGAGCACTGGTGTCGGATCGGATCGTGATACGGATGATCGAGGCAGTCGCGGGCAGTCGCTCCTTCAGCCGACAGAAATCGTGGTTGGCCGTGAAGGCGAGGTGTTCGTGATAGATCGGGCGGAACGGGATATCGTCAAGTTCGACGCCAACTATGATTTTGAACGGCGCATCGGAGAGTTTGGATCAGGACGAGGCGCGCTATCGGATCCCGTGGCCATAACAATAGCGGCAGACGGTAGGCGACTTCTGGTTGTGGATGCCGACGAGCCGGGCATCGTGGTCTTTGATTTACATGGAGCGTTCATTCGCCGCATTTCAGTACCCGGCGATGATGAGGTCCTATCGATTCGCGACACGCCGGCCGGCTTGATGGCTGTGCGGCCGAATGGGATTAATGTGCTCGTCGGCGCTGACTGGCATCATCAGGTAGTGCCGGACCATGTGCTTACAGATGCACTGTTTATTGGTGAAGACCTGCTTCTTCTGACACGGCGCACGCTTTTCCGAACGGACCTTCCCACGTTGCCGAGATAGATGCAGAAGCTACTCGCAATCGATCTCGGTCTGCGAACCGGGCTTGCTCTGTATACGGATGAGGTCCGGCTCGAATGGTATCGATCGCAGAATTACGGCAGCCTTGCACGCCTCAAACGAGCAGCCGGCGGCATCATCCACAACGAACCCGGTCTTACCCGAATCGTGATTGAAGGAGGTGGCGATCTGGCACAGCCGTGGATCCGGGCAGCCGGTCGCCGTGGGATCGACGTCTGTCTGGTTCAAGCAGATACGTGGCGAGCGCGACTGATGAATCCGAGCGATCATCGCGGAAGTCGAAGGGCCAAGACACGCGCCGAAGACATCGCACCACGCGTCATTGAATGGGCGAAGGGGAAGCGCCCGACGTCGCTCCGACATGATGCCGCCGAAGCAGTGCTCATCGGCCTCTGGGGTGTGATGGAGGCCGGATGGGTCGATCAGGTGCCGGCCTTTGTCTAATCGCGTCTGCACCGTATCCTCCGTGCATCGCCATCAGTGACATCAGAGGAGCATACATCGCAAACGCGCTACGGTCGATCATTTTCTGTTCAACGTGTCACCGTGGTACGCGCCGCGTTTTTCATCTTCTTCCTCCTCATCGGGCTCGAACCGGCGGTGGCGCAGCGGTCGGGCGTCTCGCCTGGTGAGCATCGTGAGCAGCTCACACCGGAAGCCGGCCCGACCTTTCCG
>CAZKDQ010000002.1:28961-30546 GCA_964551345.1 uncultured Rhodothermales bacterium | reverse complement strand
ATCCATTCGCCGGTGTCAATCTGCAGAGGCGTGGCTCGGTTACGCGTGGTGTGACGACGGGCAGCAATCGTGACGTGGGCGTCGAGTCCGGCCTGCGGCTCGAGCTGTCGGGTGAGGTTGCCGAGGGCGTGGCCATCCGCGCTATGCTCTCGGACGAGAACACGCCGATCCTGCCCGAAGGCACTACGCGCCGAGTCGAGGAATTCGATCGCGTGTTTATCGAGGTGGAGTCACCCGTCGGCACGGCTCGCCTGGGAGACATCGATTACACGATGGGCGGCACGTCGTTCGCCAACCTGACACGGAAGCTGCAGGGTGCAGCCGTGACGAGCCGCCTCATGCCGGGTGGAAGGCTTCTCACATCGACATCCGTCAACGCCGCCGGTGCGATCTCCAGAGGGCAGTTCCGCTCGCAGGTGATCAATGTCGATGAAGGCGTGCAGGGGCCGTATCGACTCCGAGGTGCCCAGGGCGAGCAGTTCGTTCTGGTGATCCCGGGATCGGAGCGCGTGTACTGGGATGGTGCGCTCCTCGAACGCGGCGAGAATCGCGATTATGTGCTCGACTACGCGACGGGCGAGCTGCATTTCACAACGAACCGTATCGTAACGTCCGAGCGGCGCGTGCTCGTCGAGTTCGAGTACTCCACGAACCAGTTCACCCGAACCCTGCTTGCCGCACAGGCTGAGGCAGGCTTCTGGCACCGCTCCGATGGACCTCGCATCCGCATCGGCGGGGCGTTCATTCGGGAAGCCGATGGCTCGCGCTTCCTCGATGAGTTCGGCCTCACCTCCGAGGACTCGCTATTGCTTGCGGAAGCGGGAGACGCTCCGGCATACCGCTCGGGAGCTGAGCGCGTGGTGTATGATCCGGAGGCTCCGTACGTGCAGTACGTTCAGCGAGACACGCTGCTTGTTGATGGAATGCAGGAGACCTACTACCGGCCGGTCGGTCGACTTCCTGCCGAAGACGAACCCGTTTATCGCGTTCGGTTCGCGTTTGTGGGAGCGGGAAACGGGAGCTACGAGCGTGCGGGGCAATCGGTAAACGGCATCGCGTACACCTACCGTGGGCCCGGCGCCGGTAGCTACGCGCCGATCCGCCTTCTGCCTGCTCCCGCGGAACGGCAGGTCATGGATTTTTACGGCAGCATCGATCTCGTGCCGGGGCTCGAGGCCTTCGGCGAATGGGCGCGCTCCATTCACGATCGCAACCTGCTCTCATCACTCGATCAACAGGATGATGACGGCGGCGCGCTTGAGTTCGGGCTGCGACTTCGCCCAAGCGAGATCGCTGCCGGTGTGAAGCTGTCGGGGCGGGTACGTCGGCGTGCGGTTGATGCGACATTCTCGCCTTTCGATCGCATCCGTCCCATCGAGTTCGAGCGGCACTGGAACCTGGATCGCGGGCCAACCGAGGCCGACGCCGCGATCGCAGGACGTGAGACGATCGATGAGGCGGATGTTCAGGTAACTCTTGAAGACGTGGGCGATCTGAGTGCGGAGGTCGGCCGCATGAACATCGGCGACTGGTTTGATGGAACGCGTCGAGCGGCTGCCGCAACGGCCTCGGCGCCCGGATGGCC
>CAZKDQ010000002.1:25838-28861 GCA_964551345.1 uncultured Rhodothermales bacterium | reverse complement strand
TGGGTGGATGACGGACTCATAGCGACAGCCGAACTGAGCTTCCGACGAGACGACGAGTGGCTCGATGGGACGCTTGAGCACGCTTACGATTCCTGGACACTTTCGAGCGGTGCCGAATTTTCTGGTAGTACGCTGAGCAGCGATGTTCGTATCGGATATCGCGAACGGCGGTTCAGCGAGGCTTTCAGATTGGAGGAGGGACGCGCCGACCACACGTCGCTGCTCGTCCGGTCAGGCGCGCGCTGGCGGCCGCATCCTCGAGCCGTGGAGATCGCGACATCCTACGAAGCCACCAGTGAACGAACGCCTCTCTTGCAGGAGATCTTCGTGCGCACCGGGCCGGAGCTGGGGGAGTTCGTGTGGGAAGACCTCAACGGTGACGGCGTCGTGCAGGTCGATGAGCTGTTGCCTGAGCGGACGCCTAACGAAGGCGTCTACGCAAAGACGTTCATCCCCGGAGATAGCCTTATTTCAACCGTCACGGTTCGGGCTCGTGCAGAAGCGCGTCTGGATGGGAGCTCCGCGTGGGCCGACGCCGATGGATGGCGCGGCATTCTGGGCAACGTGTCGTCGCGATCCATCTTTGAAGTGACCGAGACGACGCGAGATCCGGAGCTCGTGCGCATCTACCTCCTGTATCTCACGCGATACCGGAACCCTCTCACAACGATTAACGGCAGGCTGCGCCTCGGTCAAAACATCACGCTCTGGCCGCGATCGCGGCGCTTCACACTCGACATCGGCCACAACCAGTCGCGATCGCTTTCCACAAGAACAGCAGGAGGGGAGAGCCGCTTCTTCGCGACGTGGACGACGGAAAGCCGCTGGTCGGTTACAAATGAACTAACGCTGCGGACCCTCCTTGCACGAGAACGGAATCGACAGGCGAGCGAGCAGTTCGCGACGAGGCGATTCGACATCACGGGCTACAGGCTGGAGATGGATCCGACTCTGCGGCTCACCGAGTCGGTGCGGCTAAGTGCTCCACTTGCGCTGGCACGGAAGGACGATGTGTCAGGAAGCCGGCGCGCCACGGTGCTGCGCGCGCCCTTTGAGTTCCAGTACCAGGTGGCGGGGCGCTTCGTGTGGACGTCCCGCTTCGAAGCCGCGCAGGTGGATGTGACCGGAGAAAGCCGCGGGCTGGCAGAATACGAGCTCACCGACGGCCGCGGCCCCGGCACCTCGTTCCTGTGGGCTACGACAGCCCGCTACAGCATCAACGAATACCTGCGCGCGACGCTGCAATACGACGGCCGCGCACCCGAAGGTGCGCCCGCCGTTCATGCATTCAGGATGCAGCTGAGCGCAGTCTTCTAGCTGAGCGCAAGCTCATGACGCTGCGAGAATCAGCTCCCGATGTCGCAACGAGATCGCGTCCTACGACTCCGTCTCAACCGCCTGCACTTCCTCGCTAAACTCGTCGTATTCCTCACGGCGGATCTGGATGCCGGTTGCTGAGAGCTTGCCTTCGAGGTTCTCATAGCCGCGGTCCAGGTGGTAGACGCGCAGCACGTGCGTCTCGCCTTCGGCAACGAGCCCCGCCAGAACGAGCGAGACGCTGGCACGGAGGTCGGTGCTCATCACATGCACGCCCTGAAGGTTGTTGCCCCCCTGGATCGCCACCTCATTGCCCACGACGATGGCGTTCATCCCCATTCGTGCAAGCTCAGGAATGTGCGCGAAACGATCGGGATAGATCGTTTCGACGAGACGCGAGTTGCCTTTCGCCTGTGACATCATCACGGACCACTGTGCCTGCAGATCCGTGGCGAAGCCCGGATAAACCGCCGTTTCGATCGACACCGGCTGGATCTCCTCCGGAGCCGTCACGAACATGGCATCACCATCGAAAGTGACTTCGGCACCTGTCCCTCGGAATGCGTCCATAAACGCATCTCCGAGATGCTCAGCGTTGCCTCCCTCGATGCGTACCGGTGTGCCCGGCTCGCCCGCGATCGCTGCCGCAATCATGAACGTACCGTGTTCGATGCGGTCTGGAGCGTTCTCGAACTCGACGGGCTCAAGCTGATCAACGCCCCGGATCTCGAGCGTTGTCGTTCCGAGGCCGTTGATGTGCGCGCCCATCTTCTTGAGCATCTCGCCGAAGACGATCACGTCAGGCTCGCGCGCGGCATTCTGGATGGTCGAGGTGCTCTTGGCACGAACCGCGGCGAGCATCAAGTTGATGGTAGCTCCGACGCTGGATGGCTCGAGCTTGAAGTGACCGCCGGGAAGACGGCCGTCGGGCGTGGCAGCGACGACGTAGCCGCGATCGAGATCGATCTCGGCACCGAGCGCTTCCATCCCCCGAATGTGGAGGTCTACCGGCCGAGGGCCCCACGCGCAACCGCCGGGCAGCGAGACGCGCGCCCGCCCGCACCGGCCGAGCAAGGCACCAAGCATGTAGAATGACGCGCGCATCTTCTTGACGAGCTCGTAAGGCGCCTCCGGATAATGCACCGTCGACGCATCGATTCTCATCACATTGGCTTCGGTGTCGAAGTCGACGCTCGCACCCGCGATGCGAAGAACGTGCGCGAAGGTGCTCACGTCACGCAGATTCGGCACGTTATAAATCGTCGACGTACCCTCAGCCAGAAGTGCGGCTGCCATAAGCGGCAGCGCCGTGTTTTTGGATCCGCTCACCTGCAGTGTGCCCTTGAGCGGATGGCCACCGTTGATTACAAGCTTGTCCATGGACCTCGGAAGTAGAAATAGAAAACGGCCAGGGCTCCGGGGAGCCGGCCGTGCGATGTTATCGGCCCTATCGCTAACAATATCGGACCAGTCAGGATCTACAACGCGCTGGTAAGTTCCAAGATTATGCAGATCTACCGGCGCGCCCGGTGATTCCGAATCCATGCCACGCGTGGGGCGTAGCGGTTTCGCACATTTCAGCTCGACATGCCAACACCTATTTATCTCGATCACGCTGCGACCACGCCTCTGGATCCGCGCGTTCTTGAGGCGATGATGCCCTATCTCAAGAACGAATTCGGTAACGCGTCGTCGGTCCATAAACT
>CAZKDQ010000002.1:23868-25738 GCA_964551345.1 uncultured Rhodothermales bacterium | reverse complement strand
CAGCCGATGCTTCGCTCGTGTCGCTCATGCACGCGAACAACGAGCTCGGTACGCTTTCCGATATTCGCGCACTTGCCGCTGTCTCTCATGAGCAAGGGGCAGTTTTCCACACCGACGCCGTTCAGACGATGGGCGTGCTTCCGATAGATGTCGAGGAAACCGGCGTAGACCTGCTCTCTGCTTCCGCTCACAAGTTTTACGGCCCGAAAGGGATCGGCTTTCTGTTCGTTCGCGGCGGCATCGATCTGGACCCGCAGGTTACCGGCGGATCGCAGGAGCGCCGACGCCGCGGCGGGACCGAGAACGTGGCCGCGATCGTCGGAATGGCGGAGGCGCTTTCGATTGCACGAGTCGAGGGCGAAGCGCGGCGTGTTCACCTCCAGCGCCTCCGCGATGCATTTATCGAGCAACTTGAGGACGCGCTCGGATATGCGGTTCAGCTGAACTCGCCTCGTGAAGTCGATCGCGCGATTCCCGGCATAATCAACATCAGTTTTCCTCCCACAGAGAACGGTTCGATCGATGGCGAGATGCTGCTTCTCAATCTCGATATGGAGGGCGTGATGGCATCAGCCGGTTCCGCGTGTACGAGCGGCGCGATAGAGCCGAGTCACGTGCTAAAAGCGATCGGCGTGCCCGACGAGACGGCGCAGGCATCGGTGCGCTTTTCTTTTGGAAAGGAAAATACGCTTGAGGATGTTCAACGAGTGATTGCTGCGCTCGAGCGCACCATCAGTCGCATGCGCGGCCGTGTGACGGAAGCGCGATAGATCCTGCCGCCGCGTTGGTTGGCCTGTCCGGATGGCGTATCATAAATGCATCAATTGTGATCATTCGCTTACGCAAAAATGCATAACAATTACGTCGACGACGGGCTGGTCCAATTCAAGACGCTCGAGCAATTCATCATCGAGCAGCAGGGGCGCTTTCCGCACTCAACGGGCTCGTTTTCGCGCCTGTTGCGGGACATCAGCGTTGCGGCAAAGATCGTTAACCGCGACATGCGCCGCGCCGGCCTCGTCGACGTTCAGGGCGACACCGGGGAGATCAACATCCAGGGCGAGGTGCAGCAGAAGATGGATGCACTCGCTCATCACCAGTTTCTGCTGGCCCTGAAGCGCGGCGGCGAGTGTTGTTTGATTGGATCGGAAGAGCACGCCGAGGCCATCCCCATCAACACGAACGGCGATAGTGACGGCAACTACATCGTCCTGCTCGATCCACTTGATGGATCGTCCAACATCGACGTCAACGTCTCCGTCGGCACCATCTTCAGCATTTACCGTCACGAGAATCCCGAGGTCAAGGCGACGCTCGAGCAGGCCCTTCTTCCGGGGACGCGACAGGTGGCCGCAGGATACATCGTCTACGGTTCCTCAACGATGCTCGTCTACACGACGGGCGACGGTGTCAACGGCTTCACGCTTGATGCCTCCATAGGCGAATTTCTGCTGTCACATCCCCGAATCCGGACGCCGAAGGAAGGCACGATCTACTCGATCAACGAGGGCAACTACAACTCGTGGGAACGCGGGCTGCGCGACTATATCAAGTGGATGCAGAAAGCGGATGATGCCACGAACCGGCCGTATACCGCGCGCTACATCGGCTCATTCGTGTCGGATTTCCATCGTAACCTGCTCAAGGGCGGCATCTACATGTACCCGGCCTCGAAGCGAAATCCCGACGGCAAGTTGCGACTGATGTATGAGGCGAACCCGCTCGGATTCGTCGCCGAACAGGCAGGTGGCACAGCTTCTGACGGAACGCACCGGATCCTCGAGAAGGTGCCCGAGGCGCTTCACCAGCGTACGCCACTGTTCATCGGCAGTGCAGACATGGTTGCGATGGCGGAAGATTTCCTCGCCGG
>CAZKDQ010000002.1:22059-23768 GCA_964551345.1 uncultured Rhodothermales bacterium | reverse complement strand
GTACTGCCCAACCGCGTCGCGCTGGAGACCGAGCGCAACGTGTTCAGCCGCCTGCTGAAGAACGACTTCGGGCGCGGAGGCTGCCATCATCACTACTGGATGTCGTTCTATCGCCCCGGCTGGACGCGTCTGCGCGATCTCCAACTCATCCACAGTATGCATCCGGATGCAATTTTTGTAGGGGTGAACGCGTCGAGCATCAGCCGGGCCGTACTCAACACGGCCCGCGAGGCAATTCTCGCCTCGCCACAGGATTTCTCGACGTTGATCGAACCGTTCCTGCGCGATTCGAACTGGACAGTCTCAATGCGCGCGCGTGATGAACAGGTTAACCTCACGCAGCCTCCGGCGTCCGCCGAATGGGCCGACTACGTCTCGTCGATGCAGATGCTGCGGGTGATGCGGCGATTTCGTCGCGAGGAGGTCGTAGCTTTGGGCGCGCAGTTCGTGCACGAAGCTGCATCCGCTGTGGCTCAAGTTTGGCCGATCTACATTCACCTGCTCCCACCGGGCTCAACGCATGTCTGATCTCGTTCAACTTCACAAGTCGGATCGCATCGCACGCATAGTGTTGAACCGGCCAGAGAAGCGCAACGCGCTCAGCAGCGAGCTTGTCGAGTCACTACAGCACGTGCTGGACACGGTCGAGCGGGATGATGCGGTACGGGTAGTGGTGTTGACGGGGGAGGGATCGGCGTTTTCGGCGGGCGCAGACCTCGCGGCTCTGGAGAACATGCAGACTGCATCGGCGATCGACAATGCGGAGGATTCGCGGCAACTCGCACTGCTGTTCCGGCGCATCTATACGTTCCCGAAGCCGGTTATCGCACGGATCAATGGGCATGCGATCGCAGGAGGATGTGGGCTTGCAGCGGTCTGCGATCTTTCCGTGGCGGTTGATTCCTCGAAGCTGGGTTTCACTGAAGTCCGCATCGGGTTTGTACCCGCGATTGTGATGGTCTTCGTGCTGCGCAAGCTGGGGGAAGCTGCCGCGCGCCGATTGATGCTCACCGGCGAACTCATCTCTGCAGACGATGCCGCTGCGATGGGGCTCATCAATGCCGCCGTGCCTGAGTCAAGGCTGGATGATCACGTGGATGAGCTTGCGCAGGCAATTGCAACGGGAACAAGCGCTTCGGCCGTTCACCTGACGAAGCAGATGATGGCGCGCGTGCCCGGTATGGGTCTCGATGAAGCCCTGGATTACGCGGCACACATGAATGCATTCGCGCGCTCAACAGACGACTGCCGCGCAGGAATTTCGGCATTTCTCAACAAGACCGATCCTCCCTGGATGGAGTGAGGGCGGTAGATCGATCCTGTTGTTAGCTGCCGTTTCAATGCCCGAGCAATCCGAAAGATGGACCCGCGCCACGCTTCCGAGGCCGTTCCAGGACGATCCGTGGAAGGGCGAGGACCGTGCTGCCGCACGAACGCTGTGGGACTGGCATCAGGGTTTGCACGCCGCAATAGATGCGAAGCCGATGCTTCAGCAGATGCGCTCGGCGGCAGAAGATGTCTGCATGACGTACGGCCTCGATCTCGGGGATGTGCATACGCAGGAGGCCGCAGCGAAGGAGTTCGCGGGCCCGATCCGCTTCACATCGGATGACGAACGCAATTTTTATTCGGATCGATGGACGGGTGCGCATGCACGGCTGCTTGGCGGCCTCGCCGGCGTCGGCCGTTACACCTGGCAGGGACCACTG
>CAZKDQ010000002.1:3818-21959 GCA_964551345.1 uncultured Rhodothermales bacterium | reverse complement strand
GGATCTCGATCGAAAACAAGCCGCCGCCTTCCGCCGCTGGTGGTTCGCGGGCCTGGAGATGCTCAACGTCATCGAGGCACAGGATTTTGACGTCTTCAGCCGCGCGCCGCGACTGTCTCGTTACCGGCGGCTCCATGCTCGGTATCAGGCACGCTTCGGACGGACGACCTTCCGCTGAGTCCACGCCCTTACCTGATATTTCCGCATAATCATGAGGCATACGTAGCAGCATTTCTAGGACCGAAAGTGCGAACGGGGGAAATTTCCGCCGAGTGCTACGCAACCACGGGCAATGCCTTGTATTATTGGAGCGGCGAAGTCAGTCCTCACGTCAATCGCAAAGAAGCAGCCTCGGCATGACCACATATCGCGACGCTGGTGTCGACATCGACGCCGGCGAAGAATCCGTTCGACGCATCAAGCCGCTTGCTCGGCGCACGTTCACACCTGGCGTCCTGGCAGACATCGGCGCCTTCGGGGCGTTTTACGAACTCGACCTCGAACGCTACCGCCGGCCGGTTCTCGTCTCGTCCGTCGATGGCGTCGGCACAAAGCTCAAGGTCGCCTTCATGATGGACCGTCACGATACGGTCGGGCAGGACCTCGTCAATCACTGCGTGAACGATATCGCGGTCTGCGGCGCCGAGCCGCTTTATTTCCTGGACTATTTCTCGACCGGCCGCCTGGAACCGGATGTGGTGGAAGCGCTCGTGCGTGGCTTCGCGGCTGCGTGCGAAGAGAACGGCTGTGCTCTGATTGGCGGTGAAACGGCAGAAATGCCGGACATGTACGCGCAGGGTGAGTACGATGTCGCAGGCACAATTGTCGGAGTTGTGGAGAAGGATCGGATCATCGATGGATCGGCCATCGAGGAGGGCGACATTCTCGTGGGGTTGCCATCGACCGGCTTGCACACGAACGGATACTCGCTGGCGCGCAAGGTCCTGTTCGAGCACTTTCAGCCAGAGGAACAGATCGACGAACTTGGTGGTGAGCGCCTCGGCGACGTGCTGCTGGCAGTGCACCGATCCTATCTGCGAGCCATCCGAACGATGATCGAAGCAGGTCTGGGGCGTGGCTTCGTGCATGTTACCGGAGGCGGATTGCCCGGCAACACAGCACGCATCGTCCCAGAGGCGTATCAGGCGAAGATCGATTATGAAAGCTGGAAGCGGCCGCCGATTTTCGACCTCATCCAGAGACTCGGCAACGTGCCCGAACAGGACATGCGGCGGACGTTCAATCTTGGCATCGGTCTTGTAGCTGTTGTACCGCAGGATCGGGCGGATGAGGCGCTGCAGCTATTGAAGAACGCAGGCGAGGAGCCATTCGTTATCGGAAGCGTTGAATCCGATGTCGCCCAACCGTAGAACGTCACGACCGGAATCTTTACCGCGCGCCGTTCTCCCGATCATTAAGCAGGTTAACGTATTACAGAAACCAATCAGGTCGCTGCCTGACAGCACTCTTACACGCCCATGCTTTCACTTTCGGTCATCCTGGTTCTAAGCTACCTCGTCGGGTCGATCCCCGGGAGTATCTGGGTGGGCAAGCTGCTTCATGGAATCGATGTACGCGAACACGGTAGCGGCAACCCGGGCGCGACGAATGTTTTTCGCGTGCTCGGATGGAAATCCGGCGTGTTATGCAGCATCATCGATCTCGGCAAGGGTCTCTTCGCAGCCGGCGTTATTGCGACTATCCGCATTGACGCGCTGCCCATCGGAATCGAAGCGTGGCAGACCGACACCATGGTGCGGCTGCTGGCAGGGCTGGCAGCAATCGCAGGCCACATGTTTCCCGTCTGGGCAGGATTCCACGGCGGCAAGGGTGTCAATACGTCTGCGGGAGTTCTCTTTGCGCTCACTCCCGTGTCGATGCTCATCACGCTGGCGGCATTTTTCATCGTGCTTCTCAGCTCGCGCTATGTATCGCTCGCCTCGCTTAGCGCAGCCGTCGTCTTTCCGTCGACCGTGGCCATCCGGCGGTATGTGTTTGGGATCGAACTCGATCCGAGTCTCCTTATCTTCAGCCTCGTGATGGCGCTCGGAATCATCATCGCGCATCGCCCGAACATCAAACGCTTGCTGAAGGGTACCGAGAACCGCGTTGGGAGCTTTAGGCCGTCTCGGGGTTTACTGGGGCGTGGCGAGATATCTCGTTCTTCCTGAGCAGCGTTTCCGACATCATCCTACCTCTGTCGTGAGTCGACGCATTGTTGTTTTTGGTGCCGGAAGCTGGGGCACGGCGCTGAGCATCGTCCTCGCCGGCAAGGGCCACGACGTTGGCCTCTGGGCACGACGTGCGGAAGCCGCCGGGCGGATGGTCGCCGAACGCCATAATCCCAGCTATCTGCCGGGTGCAGAGATCCCGGAGTCGGTGGAAATCTCGTCCGACGCCGAGGCACTGGCCCGGGGCCGGGACATGTGGGTGTTCGCCACGCCATCGCACGCGGTGCGATCCGTTGCGACGAGTGTCGCCTCGATTGCTGCGCCCGAGGTTCGCGTGGTCTCACTGGCGAAGGGAATCGAGAACGGATCGCTCCTCACCACGACTCACGTGCTCGACGAGGCGCTGCCGGTGGTTCCGATAGAGCACATCGGTGTACTCTACGGGCCGAGCCATGCAGAGGAAGTGGCCGAAGGAAAGCCTACAACGGTCGTCGCTGCTGCACACTCCGTGGATGTCGCGCATGAAATCCAGGATGCTTTCATGACTGAGCGTCTGCGCGTCTATGTTAATCATGATGTCACAGGCGTGGAAATCGGCGGCTCGGTCAAGAACGTCCTGGCGATCGCAACGGGAATTGCGGAGGGGCTCGGCTATGGGGATAACACGAAGGCGGCTATCGTCACACGCGGACTTGCGGAGATGCGGCGCCTCGGGATGGCACTCGGTGCGGACGCCACGACCTTCGGCGGCCTCGCGGGCGTAGGCGATCTCGTCGTCACGTGCATGAGCAAGCTCAGCCGAAATCGCCACTTCGGCGAACTGATTGGCCGTGGGATGTCTTACGAAGAGGCAGCCCAGACGATGACGATGGTTGCCGAAGGTGCGCGCACGACGGAGTCCGTGCACGAGCTTGGCCACCGGCACGGTATCGAACTTCCGATCACCGAAGCCGTCTATAAGGTGCTTTTTGAAGGAATGCGTCCACAAGCGGCCGTCGACGACCTGATGAACAGGGCGGCGAAGCGCGAGAACTGGCTGCCGGACGTCCTGCAGGAATAACCGCACGCCGCCCGACTCATGACGCTCCAGGAACTCAGCCGACTCGCATCGACGGGTGAGGGGCCTTTCCTCGAGTTCAAGAAGAAGGTTCCAAAGCCGGAACGCATCGCCAAGGAGATCATCGCATTTGCAAACACGCGCGGTGGGCAGCTTCTTCTCGGTGTTGATGATGATGGCAGCGTGTCGGGCCTTCGCGATGCAGGCGAGGAAGAGTTCGCGCTCAAACGCGCCATCGGAAGCTTCTGCGATCCGCCGGTTGTCGTTGAAATCATTCGTGTGGAGGTTGCTCACCGACGCGACGCCGTCATCGTTCGCGTGCCCGAGAGCCGTGTCAAACCGCACTACCTTATCACTTCGAACGGGAACGGCCAGGAACGCGTGCCCTACGTTCGCATCGACGACCGGAGCGTGGAAGCAAGCAACGAAGCCATCATGCTGATGACGACCAGCGAGTCAGAGCCCGTCCGCTTCGAATTCGGAGAGAACGAACGCCTGCTGATGCGCTATCTGGATCAGTACGGACGCATCACCGTTTCGGAGTTTGCGTCGCTCGCGGACATCTCCGAAGTCATTGCATCAGAAACGCTCGTTCTTCTGACGCGCGCCAACCTGCTCGACCTCCACGCCGGCCACCGCAGCGACTACTTCACGCTGGCATACGATCAACTTTCGTGACCGCCGGCGCGCCCGCTCTTCTGCCGGATCCCCTTCGGATTCTCGCGTCGAGACATTATCTTTTGTCTGCCGCGCATCGTCATATATCCGTTATTGATGGCAACCTATGCCCGTTGTAGAAACCATCCCGCTGCATCAAACGACGCGTGAGCGGTATCTGAACTACGCGTTGTCCGTTATTACGAGCCGGGCTTTGCCCGATATTCGAGACGGATTAAAGCCGGTTCAGCGGCGCATCCTCTACGCGATGCACAACAACCTGCGGCTCTACCCGGACGGCCGCTTCCGCAAGAGCGCGACCGTCGTGGGTGAGGTGATGGGAAAGTACCACCCGCACGGCGACTCTGCGATCTATGATGCGATGGTGCGGATGGCGCAGGATTTCTCGCTGCGCAACCCGCTGGTAGACGGCCACGGCAACTTTGGATCGATCGATGGCGACAGCGCGGCGGCCATGCGCTACACGGAGGCGAAGCTCCGGCCGCTGGCAATGACGATGCTCGATGAGATCCGGAAGCAGACGGTCGATTTTCGGCCGAACTTCGATGGAACGCTTTTCGAACCGATCGTCCTGCCTTCGCGCGTGCCAAACCTGCTCGTCAATGGCGCCAGCGGCATTGCTGTCGGGATGGCCACGAACATCCCGCCGCACAACCTTGGGGAAGTTGTCGACGCACTCATCCACCTGATCGACGACCCGGACGCGAAGCTGGAGGATATCGCAGGTTCGCAGGGTGCCGTCGACGACGCTTCCGAGTTGAAGCGACCGATCGTTGCCGGCCCGGATTTCCCTACGGGCGGCCGCATCCTTAACACGCCCGAGGAGCTGCTCGCGATTTATCGCTCGGGTGAAGGCGCCATCGATTTGCGCGGTGAGTATGAGATGGAAGGCAAGACGCGCATCGTCCTAACGTCCATTCCATATGGACATTCCAAGAGCGACATCGTCGAGAAGATCGCCGAGCACGTCGTCGCGGAGCGGGTGCCGCAGATTTCGGATGTACGGGATGAATCGACGGACGTTGTGCGCGTGGTACTGGAGCTAAAACGCGGCTCCGATCCCGAGGCGGCGATGGCTTATCTGTTCAAGCACACGCCGTTGCAGACGCGCTTCCACGTCAACCTCACGTGCCTCGTCCCGACAGAGAACCCCGACGTCTCGGCGCCGGCAAAGGTCGACCTCCTGACGGTGCTCCGCCACTTCCTGACGTTCAGGATGGATGTCGTCGTGCGTCGCCTGACGTTCGATCTGGAGCAGCTCGAAAAGCGCATCCACATCCTGCGCGGCTTCGCGAAGATTTTCGATGCGCTCGATGAAGCCATCCGCATTATCCGATCATCGGAAGACAAGCGGGATGCGGCACAGCGCCTCATGCACCGCTTCGGTATCGACGATGAACAGGCCGAAGCCGTCCTGGAGACGAAACTTTACCGCCTCGCGAAAATGGAGATGGACGCGATTCTGCGGGAGCTCGAAGAGAAAGAAGCTCGAGCCGCTGAGATTCGCGCTTTGCTTGCCGATGAAACTGCGAGGTGGGGAATCATTCGGGATGAGTTTACTGACCTGCGAGGCGAATTTGCTGATGAGCGGCGCACGAGCGTCTCGGGGCCGGATGCCGTGCTCGAATACAGCGCCGAGGATTACATCATCGAAGAGGATGTGTATGTGATCGTGACCCGCGACGGCTGGGTCAAACGCCAGCGCTCGTATTCAGACGTGCAGAGCATCCGCGTTCGTGATGGTGATTCGGTAGGATGGGTGCTCGGCGCATCGACTCGCACGACAGTCTCTTTCTTCACGAACTTCGGCCGCGCGTATACCGTGCGCGCCTCCGAACTGCCGTCGACCACCGGCTACGGCGATCCGGTCCAGAAGCTGTTCGACTTTTCGGATCGCGAGCGCCTCGTCGGCGTGATCTCGTTCGATCCGCGCGTAATGCCTGATCCGGTAGCGCCGCCGGAGGTCGAGCCGGAGCTCTTCGGCGATGGGGCAATGCCAGAGCCCGACGGACCGTTCATCGTCGCAACGTCGCGCTCGGGCCAGATTCTGCGAACGACGATCGAAGGAATTTCCGATTCATCGAACCGGAACGGGCGGCTTCTCATGCGTCTCGACAAGGGTGATGAGATGCTGGGAGTCGATCTCGCTGCCGGCGATGAGAACGTCTGTCTCGCATCCAGAGAAAGTTATGTACTCATCTTCCCGGTGCACCAGGTTAACATCGTCAAGAGCGCCGCGAAAGGTGTTCGGGCGATACGCCTTTCGAAGGGCGACGTGCTGATCGGCTTCACCCTGTCGAGCTCTGCGCGCGAAGGCCTTGAAGTCGAAACGAACCGCGGCAGGCGGGAGATCGTTCGGACGACCAAGTTCGAGGTATCCAACCGCGGCAACCGAGGCCGGCAGATCATCCGACGCGGCAACCTCGCACGCGTAATCGAGGCGCCGATCGAGCTTCGCCTCAACGGGCGCAGCACCTCCTGATCCAATCAGATAATTAGACCACCGATGGCGGACGTTCAGCCAAGATCGTATACAGGCAGCGACATCCAGGTGCTCGAAGGGCTCGACCCCGTTCGAAAGCGCCCGGGAATGTACATCGGCGGCACCGGCAAACCCGGTCTTCACCACCTGCTCTGGGAAATCGTCGACAATGCCGTCGACGAGGCGACGAACGGTTATGCCTCGCAGATCGACGTTACGCTGCACCGCGACGGACGCAGCATCACCGTAGCCGACAACGGCCGCGGCATCCCGGTCGACGATCATCCGACGAAGAAGGTGCCGGCGCTGCAGCTCATCCTGACCACGCTGCACGCAGGCGGCAAGTTTGACAGCACGAACTACATTACGTCCGGCGGTCTGCACGGCGTCGGCTCGTCGGTTGTCAACGCGCTCTCGGAGGAGCTGATCGCGGTCATCAAACGCGACGGGCGCACTCATGAGCAGCATTATGCGCGTGGCATTCCGGTGACTGATCTGACGGTCGTCGCTGAAAATGTGCGCGGGAGCGGCACGTCGATTTACTTCCGACCCGATCCTGAGATTTTTGAATCGATCGAGTTCGATGCAGAATGGATCGCCGAGAACCTGGAGGTGAAGACGTATCTCAACCGCTCACTGAAGATCGTCTTCAATGACAAGGTGGCCGGCAAACGGCACGAGTTTCATCACGAAGGCGGCATCGAGGAATACCTCGAGCACCTCGTCAAGAAAGACGGCGTTCGCCCGGTTCATGAGGATCAGTTCGTCATCCATCAAATGAATCTGGCGGGCGGCAACCGCGCCGAGATCGCGCTGCAATGGACGGAGGCGCCGCGCGAGAGCGTGCGGTCGTTCGTCAACGGAATCCCAACACGTGATGGCGGGACGCACGAGCAGGGACTGCGTGATGCGGTTCGGAGCGCCGTCCGTTCGTACATGGAGACGCACGATCTCATGCCGTCGAAGCTCGAGATTTCCGCCGACGACATCCGCGAGGGCGTTTACGCCATCATCAACCTCTTCATGGTCGACCCACAGTTCCAGGGTCAGACCAAGGAGAAACTCAACAACCCGGAAGCGCGCTCGCTGGTTGTCTCCTCGATGCGGCTCGAGCTCGAGCAGTTCCTGACTGCTCATCCCACCACGGGCGACGCGATTGCGACGCGTGTGATCCAATCGGCCAAAGCACGCCATGCAAGCCGTGCTGCGGCACAGACCGCGCGGCGCAAGGGGAGCGTGAGTCATCGCCTCAACCTGCCCGGCAAGCTCGCCGATTGCTCATCCACCGATCCGGCGGAGTGTGAGCTCTTCATCGTCGAGGGGGACTCCGCAGGCGGCTCAGCCAAACAGGGACGCGATCGCACCTTCCAGGCAATCCTTCCACTGCGCGGCAAGGTGCTCAACGCGGAGCAGGCGACGCTCAAGAAGGTGCACGACAACAAGGAGCTCTCCAACATAGTCCAGGCCCTTGGCTGCGGCATCGGCAACGACCTTGACCTCACGCGCCTGCGCTATCACAAAATCATTCTCTTGATGGACGCCGACTCGGACGGCCATCACATCGCGACACTTCTTCTCACGTTCTTCTATCGGTACATGCCCGCCCTCATCCGTGAGGGATACATGTACCTCGCCCAGCCGCCGCTATATCGTGTGCAGGTTGGAAAGGACTCTTTCTGGGCGCTCGATGAGGCGGACCGCGACCGCATGATCCGCGATTTGCGCAAGAAACGAGGTCGAAACGCCAATATCGAGCTTCAGCGATTCAAGGGTCTGGGTGAGATGATGCCCGCGACGCTAAACGAAACGACACTCGATCCTGAAAAGCGCCGCCTGCTGAAGGTTACGATTCCAGACGGGGAGCAGGCTGTAACAGAAAACACGATAAGTGAACTAATGGGAAGGGACGCGGCGCCACGCTTCGAGTTCATCATGCAACACGCAGGTGAGGTTGAGGAACTCGACGTCTGACTACCGCGGCCTACGACCCCATTTGTTCAATCAGGCGGTAGTTCTTTGTGATGTCAGATAATGTCATCGAGCGCCTCGCAGGAGGCCTTACGTATTCCGAATACCTTTCTGCATGGCGGGATAACCTCAAGACGCCGGTCTCCGGTCTCGATAAGGATGCCCGCAAGATGCTTCACTACGTTCGATACAACCTCGAACGACATGATCGCGTGATCAAGGAGTACACGCCGTCGGACGAGCTTGCAAGCGCGGCTGCATCAATCGTCGACCCTCAGATCTGGATGGTGCTTACCGAACACTGGTGCGGCGATGCCGCCTTTGCCATGCCCATCATTGCGGCGGCAGCCGGCAAATCGGACCACGTTGAGCTGCGCATCGTCTACCGGGATCAGAACCTGGATCTGATGGATCGCTACCTCACCAACGGCTCGCGCAGCATCCCGAAGCTCGTTGCGTTCGACCCGCAGGGCGGCGAACTCTTCCAGTGGGGGCCGAGGCCGGAGAAGTTGCAAACGATTCGGCAGGACCTCGTGGACCAGGGAGTCGAGAGCGGTGAGATCATCATGAGGCTCGTCCAGTGGTACGAAGAGGGCAACTGGGTCGAGACCGATCGCGAACTGGCGGACCTGATTTCCGACAGCGTGGCGACCCTCGCGTGACGTGAATGCTACTTCGGGAGGCAGGTTTGTCCAGCAGTTCCGGGCATCCTATCATCGTCCGGAGATAGTCTGACGAAAACTTCCTCCCGGAGTGGCATGAGCCTCAAGAGTGATACCTGGACGCGCGCACACGATCTCGCACTCGTATATGTAGCGCTGGCATACGGCACGGATGCCGATCTGGCTGACGAAGAGCTGGGCGTCATCACGGAACGCCTGAGCGCCTGGCGTTCGAACTTTGCGATCGAGGACGTGCAAGAGGTCGTGATGGAATCGCTGGCGATCTTCCTCGAGCACGAAGCCGAGAAGGAGGTACCGCGATCGATCCGCTCGCTCATGACTTCGCTTTCACCGGAGGAGCGCGAGCGCGCGCTTGAGGACATAGTCCGCATCGCAGAAGCCGACGGCATCGTGCTGAGTGCAGAGCGCAGCCTCATCAATCTGCTCGCGAGATCGTGGGATCTGAAAGAGCTCAGCCAGGAGCTGATCGAGAGGAGCGAAGTGAGGGTGGAGTCGGCGCCGGAATGGACGATCTTCCACGACCTGAGCCTGATCTATCTTGTGATGGCGCACAGTACGGATGATGAGCTCAGCTCTCCGGAGATCGAGGCCATCATCAATCGTCTGGGGGATTGGAAGCAGGAGCTGACGGAAGAGGACGTTCGGGCCATCGTTCGCTCGGCGCTGCGATTCTACGCACAGGGTCCGGATGAGCATACGCTGCAACGGTCGGTCGCGTCGATCAAGAATACGCTGCCCGTGATTCAGCGGCTTGCAGCGCTCGACGATCTTGTCCACATCGCAGAAGCCGACGGCGCCGTGAATGAGCACGAGCAGAACATGATCGCTACGCTCGCGCGGGCGTGGGGCGTTTCGGTTCGGCTCAACGGACGAGCGCCGATCAGACCCTGAAGACGGAGGGATCAGGGCTGTTTGGAATCGACCGATCCGGGTGCATCCCGCGGCGTTCCTTCCCAGCCTGATTCATTCAGATCGTCCGCCTCGGGGCTTTCATACATCATCGAGCCGAATGAGCCAAAGCCGAAGCTCATCGTGCCTCGTTCGATCGAGCGCTGGAATCGCCGCATCAGGTATTTCCGGATGGGGATGCGCACGAAGGGTAAGAGGCCGAGAATGCCGGACACGTCTGTGAGAACGCCGGGTGTTACCAGCAGTGTGCCCGAGACCAAGATGATCACGCCGTCCACTATCTGATCCCCAGGTAGATCTCCGCGACCGAGACGTTCCTGAAGTTGCCTCCAGACGGCGAGGCCTTGGCGTCTAACGAGATAGCTGCCGAGAACCGCCGTCGCAGCTATCAGCGCAACGGTCGGCCAGAAGCCGATCCAACTACCGACGCGGAGTAATAGCGCCAGTTCGACGATCGGCGCGACCAGCAAGATGATCAGGATGCGTCCAAACATGGGTCTCTCGAATATGGATCTCCGACATCAACGAGCGACGCGGCATTCGGCTTCGTAATAAAAACGCCAACCAGCAGGCACGATCAGCACAGATTCTGTGTGATATAAAGCTGATCTCCCGCTCGAACGATGCCGATGCCTTCACGGTCATGTCGCTCCTGCAGGATGTTGGCGCGGTGTCCGGGACTGTTCATCCAGCCATGCACGACGTCCTCGACGATCTGCTCCGGCGTCTTCCAATCGTACGTGCGCCGCGTTCCATCCGGACCATGATACGTGCGGCGCGCGCCGTAGACGTACGTCATGAAGATGTTCTCAGCGATGCCGGTATAGCGGTAGTCCCCCGAGTCCTTAGTGCAGTCATATCCCGCCGAAATCCCTCGGTCGGACGGGAGCGTGCCGCCGCTTCCGGTGTGACTGAAGTTGCCGGTCCGGCCCATGTCGCGGCTATGAGCCCGCGCAATGGCCGCCAGTGAGTCATCCCATGCAAATATCTGGAGATTGAACCGCGTTCGTACAGCGTTTATCTCCACGTGAATGAGCCGCTCGAGTTGTCCCGTATCGATCTCCGGAGGCGCGTCTTCACCCGGCAACGCATCGGCATCACCGCGAAAGCTACTGCTCGAGCAGCCAAGCAGTGCGATCAAGATGACAGTGAGAAGCCGCACCATCATCCTCACTCATCGTTTCCGAGGCGGCGCCTCGTTGAGCAGGCGCTCGATCAGATCTACGGCAGAAACTCCTTCGGCATCGGCGTTGAAGCTCGGCACGATGCGATGTCGTAGAACGGGAACCGCCATGCGCTTTACGTCCTCAACCAGCGGGGTTAGCCGACCGTCGAGCGCGGCAACCGCTTTGGCGGCGAGAATTAGATACTGAGATGCTCGTGGTCCGGCACCGTAGCTGAGGAAGTTGTTGATAAAGTCGGGCGAGCCGTCACGACCCGGCCGGGTCGACGACGCGAGGCGGACGGCGAATTCGATGACGTGATCCGCAACTGGGATATTGCGCACGAACTCCTGATACGCAAGCAGCTCCTCATGCGCGATGGCAGTCTGCACATCGGCCCGGTGCGATGACGTGGTATTTCGAACGACATCCACTTCCTGCTGGAATGCCGGATAATCCAACCAGACATTCAGCATGAACCGGTCGAGTTGGGCCTCGGGCAGGGGATAGGTACCTTCCTGCTCGATCGGGTTCTGCGTTGCCAGCACGAAGAACGGCTGCTCGAGCGGGAACGTCTGGCCGGCCGCCGTCACGTGATGCTCCTGCATCGCCTCCAGGAGCGCCGCCTGTGTCTTGGGCGGCGTCCGGTTGATCTCGTCAGCGAGAACGACATTGGCAAAGATCGGCCCGTGCACGAAGCGAAACGCACGTCGCCCCGTCTGCTGATCCTCCTCGATGATTTCGGTACCGGTGATGTCTGATGGCATCAGATCCGGCGTAAACTGAATCCGACTGAAACGCAGATCCAGCGCATCGGATAGTGTTCGAATCAGCAGAGTCTTCGCCAGCCCCGGCACACCTACGAGCAGAGCATGGCCCCGCGCCAGTAGACACGCGGTGACCGCTTCGATCACATCCTCCTGACCAACGATCACTTTGCCGATCTCCGAGCGAAGGCGGCTATACGCGCTCGCAAGGGAATCAATCGTGACGGGATCAGTGGGTGAGGGAAGGCCGGTCATTTGCATTGAGAAGGAAAACGCTGATGATGTCTCTCGCACGCTACGCCAAACATGGGTCGCACCGATTCAACCTCGCGGATCGTACGAGTCCGCCGGCTGAATGCGAGTGATGGATCGCGCCCCCGCGCTAGTTGCGGGCGAGCATATCGCGCGCCTTGCCACGCATGTCCACGTACACCTGCTCCCGGAGCCCCCGCACCCAGCGTTCGATTTCACGCGCCTGCTTCTCCTGCAGAGCGAGCTGCTCGATGCGCGCGTAATCCTCCTCGAAGCTGATCCGGTGTGTAGGCTGACGATCGCGGAGATGAACGATGTGATAGGAAGTCTCGCCCGACAGCAATTGCACACGCGACGGATGACTGATCTCATCCACCTGCATCGTGTCAATGGTCTGCCGCCACGTCGGGCCGAGCGATTCTAAAAACAGCTGTCGGTCGCCGGTGCGCGGATCGATCACGCGTCCGCCCATAGACTTGGACATTTCCTCTTGCGAATGCCGGCTCGCCATCAGACCGAACGGTATTTCGTACGTGATGATGGAGTCGCGCACCATCGAGAGATATTCAATCGCTGGTTGAGGATCGGCCTTCGAACGGTCGAACGCGATCAAGATGTGATTGTACGTGATGACGTCGCCTCGACGTTCGTTCACGCGCAGGAAGTGCAGGCCGAACGGCGTCTCAAAAATCTGTGAGACGTCGCCGATCGGGGAACGAGCCGCCATCGCCGCGAACTCCGGCACGAGATCAGCCAGTCGCGTCTGCTCATAGAGGCCGCCGCGCTCTGCCGATCCAGGGTCCTCCGAAAAGCGGCGCGCCATGTTCTCGATCGTCGAGGTCCCGCTCACGACGGAATCGCGAATCGCCGAGATGATTTCATTCGCCTCGGCCCGGCCTTCATCGGTGATAACCGGATGACGCACGATATGCGAGAGGCGGACGGATTCGGGGATAACCGGAAGAGAGTCGGTGGGAAACTGTGCAAACCACTCGCGGACTTCAGAAGGCGTGATCCGGATCGAGCGCAGCTTGTCCTGCTGAAGTCGCTGCGCGAGAAGCTGGTTGCGGAAATCGCGCCGCAGTTCCGCGCGAATCTGGATGATGGGTCTGCCGTAGATCCTTTCGATCTCGGAGCGACCGCCAACCTGGCGCTGCATCTGCTCGATCCGCTGGTCAATCGCCTGCGAAACCTGGTCCTCGGTGATTTCGATCGTCGTGTCTCGCTGTGCAACTACAGCCATAACCTTCTGATCGACGACCTGGTTGAGCATCTCAACCCAGAGCTCATCCGAATATGCTGCCTGCCCCTGCTGCACGAAGTTGTGCACAAGACCGTCAACCTCAGATCGCAGCACGATCTCGTTTCCGACCACGGCTACAATCTCATCCACAACCTCATTCTGCTGCGCCAGGGACGCCGAGATGGATAAGCTCAGAAGGCAAACAAATGCGACGAGCCGTCGAACGTTGGCGGCAAAAATTGTCATGGATGGAGCGATAATTGGAGGGCGGTGGGCGCAGCCGATTTCCCGCGAGGAGCGAGGAGGCCGGGGTTACCTGATTTCGAGATCTTCCCGTGCGAGCGCCTCATTTCGGAGGCGTTGAACCTGACGTGCATATAACTGTTTCCGCGCCTGAATGAGCTGGCGCCGCGCCAATTCCTCCTCGATCCACGCCATTTCAGGAACGGTCCCAACAGGCGCGCGCTCCACCAGTTGCATGACGTGGTAGAGGCTGTCGGTCTCCACAATTGAGGATAATTGACCGTCACGCAGCCCCGCCAGCACCTCGCGGAGCATGGGTTGGCCGGTGAAGAGCCGAGACTCTGCCGTGAACGCTTCGGCGAGTTCGAGCGAGACGGCGGGATCAACGGCGTGCTCGGCAACGAGCTGCCGCCAATGAGCGGCGGCATCGATCTGCTCCGGCGGTCGCTGAAGGGCCGTCCGGACCGAACGGGCGGCATCCTGATCACTCGTGGCGAGGTACCTTACCTGAACGAACGGTTCACGGAGGCGCATGCGCTCCTTATCGCGTTCGTACATCGCCGCGAGTTCAGCCTGCGAAATCTCAAGCTCCTCATCCTCATACATCCTCGAAATGAGAGCGCTCACCATCACGCTCCGCTCATTCTCTTCGAGCCGACGCTGAACGTCGCGATCATTGCGAATCCCGCGCCGCCGCGATTCACGGTAGAGGAGTTCGTTCGTCACCCACTGCTCGATGATCTGATCGCGCGCTTCGAGCGAATCCCCCGCAAAGGGAAGCCGCTGCAACTGCTCGCTCACGTCAGCCTGCGTCAGATAATGATCGCCGACGCGGGCGACGTAATCGCCACTTTCATCCGCACGTCCGCACCCGGTGGCCATCACCAGGGTTACGAGCAAGATCAGGAAGACCCGGCACTGCAACATTACTCGCCACTCTGAAGCTGCGAAACGACCTCAGTTCGAAACGCGGCATCCAGCCGCTGTGGATACGTTTCAACATGATAGCGGCGGCGAAGATCAGCAAGGATCTGCTTCTCGAGCCGATCCTGATAGATCGATACCAGCTCCGGCCGCGCCTCTTCGAACGTTTTCGTGCGCGCGGGCTCGATGCCGTCGTTGATCAGAACGGTATGCCGACCCGACTGCCGTGACGCATCGGTTCTTGCACCTTGCGCCAGTTCGAGAGCTGCGTCGAAATAGGAGTTGGTCGGACCCGTGATGAGCGTGGTATCAACGCGAAGTCCCTCGGCGCCATCGAGTGCGGCAGCGAGGCCGGAGACGTCGAACGCTTCGGTGAAGGCGTTGATCGTGGAATCACGAACCGAGCTTACGCTAATGATGCGCGTGCGGTCGGGGTAACGATACGCACTGGGGTTGGTGTTGTAGATCGCCTCGAGCGCGCTCGTGTCGCGTGAGGCCGCGGTCCATACCGAATCTTCCATAAACCGGAAGAGGATGAGGCCGTCGCGGAATTCCTGCATCAGTTCACCGAACTCCTGATCACGACGCTCGAGAGCACGCGAACCGTAATCCAGCGCGCGGTCGCTAAGGACGCGATCTGCCGCAGCCAGCAGAAGTGCCTCGAGGTTCGGCGCCTCGCCGGCTCGCCCCGTGCGAATCTCCTCGGCAAGATCCTCAAAGGCGATTGCTTCATCACCCATGTAGGCAACACTGCGCTGCATAACCGCGGCGTCAAGTGAATCGGTGTGGATGAGGCGCATGAACTCATCAGGCGAAACGCCTCCGGCGACAGCGAAGAGTGCGGTCGTATCGATGCGCGCACCGGACTCGTTTCGGATCTGGAGGGCGAGGGCACCCTCAGCTTCCTTAACTCTCGGCATCCGTGCTACGCGCTGCTTCATCGACTCATACACCTCATCGTATGTCGGCAGATCCTGACGCTCGAGCAGCTTGATGATGTGATAGCCGAACTGTGTCTCCACCGGGTCGGAGATACCGCCAACTTCCTCAATCGCAAACGCCGCATCCTTAAAACTCTGTACGACCGGCGTGTTGTACTGCAGCACGCCGAGCTCACCGCCGCGCGGGACGGTGTTGATGTCGTGAGAGTGCTCGGCCACCAGTTCAGCAAAATCTTCGCCGCTATGGATCCGCTCGGCGAGGCTGTCTGCGAGCGCCTTCGCATCGTCGCGCGTGCCCCGTACCTGCGACGCGTCGATCATGATATGCGCGACACGAACGGGCGGCGGTGTCTGAATCCGATCCTGCACCTGCAGCACGTGGTAGCCGAACTGCGTCCGGAAGATCGGCGACATTGATCCTACCTCCGTCTCGTATGCATACGTTTCAAACGGCTCTACCATCTGACCCGCTGAGAAAAATCCGAGGTCACCGCGCGCACCCGGGGCACCTTCTGGTCGCTGGGCGGAAGGATCCTCCGAATGTCGCACTGCCATCTCGCCGAAGTCCGCGCCGGCCTCGACTGAATCAACGATCGCTGCAAGACGCTGATAGGCCGCCAGCGTATCAGACGGCGAGGCCCCTTCGTCAACCTGCAGCAGGATGTGGCGCGCCTTTACCATCTCCTTCTGCCGCTCGTAGATCTCCCGAATGATCGGGCTGAGCACTTCCTGCTCCAGCAAATACGGGCGAGCATAGCTTCGCCGGTACTCTTCGATCTCCCGGCTCAACTCGGGATCATCCGGCAAACCCGCATCGATCCCGGCAAGAACCTTGAGACGAAAGTCCACATACCGGTCGAGAAACTCCCGATAGGCACCAAGGCTGTCCAGTCGAGCCTGATCTTCACCACCGACTGATTTCGCATAGCGTCGCTCAAACTCGGCCACTGAGATCGGCCGGCCATCGATAACGGCGACAACGTTCGGATCGTGCTCATACGTCGACTGCGACGCGCTGCGTGATCCCGCACAACCGGCGAGGAAGACCAGAACAAGCAGGAGGAGGGGAGAGGCGTACCGTATTTGCATCATTAAAAGCAGACGTGAACTGACGAGGAATTGCAACAGAGATGTTTCGGCGCGCTTCATCACGCGCGCACCCGGCGCCTGTTCCAGACGTTGTGTCGATTTGAACGAGCAACTTCGGGCAGCGTAAACGGTCGTAATAATATCCCTCCACCCAGCGATAACCCGGCATGAAGGAACAGGATCGAAGTCTGGTCGAGGAATTCCAGCAGGGCGATGAGTTTGCCTTCGTCTCGATCTACAACCGCTACAAGACGCCGGTGTACGCTTTTTGCGTGAAGATGCTGGGAGATCGCGAGCAGGCGCGTGATGTCATGCAGGAGACGTTCCTCCGCGTCTACGAAAACCGGGACCGCCTCTCGAGCATCAGCTCATTGAAGGCGTGGATTTTTACCATCGCGCGCAACCAATGCCTCAATCAGATACGTAAGGCGCGCTGGCAGGTCCCACTCGAGAATGAGCGAGAGCCCGTCGCGGCACGATCGGAGACACCGATCTCTCGTCTCGAAAAGAGTGAGCGCATCGCACTCGTTACGCGCTACCTGGATGAACTCAAGACGGAGTACCGCGAGGTGATCATCCTGCGCGAGTATCAGAACATGTCTTACGAGGAGATCGCCGCTGTGACGCGGAGCACGCTCAGCGCCGTGAAGTCACGCCTTTTTAAGGCGAGGCGGAAGCTTGCGAGCTTGATCGAACCGCTTCTTGATCACGAGGAGGTGCCGGTACCTGTAAGTACGAAGACACCCGTACCGAAAGTTGACCGATAAGATATGGAACAGGGTTTCGATGGATTGCCGGTCGTGTGCGAGTCGTATGAGGATCGAATCAACAGCTACGTGGATGGTGAACTCGCCTTTCACCTCCAGGCTGAACTATTCACACACCTCTCCCGATGTGAGCCGTGCCGGCGTTATCTCGACGGCCTGATCGCCTTCCGTCGTCTCGTGGCGGACGAGGCGCTGGTGATACCGCCCTCGCTTGACGAAGCCTTTTTGCAGCGCCTTGGCGCCCATCGACAGTCGGTGGCAGCAGTGAAGCAGCGTGCGGCCAGGCGCGGGCGCATCCGGGATGCCGTTCCTGTGGCGGGTCGTGCTGCCGTCGTGATGCTGGTGCTGGGGATCATCGTCGGCAACATCATCGCCAACGAAATTTCGCGGGCTCCCTCGCCCGGTCATGTCGTTGCGGAGGAGGAACTGGTGAATTTCCCGGCCGCAAGTAGCGCTGATTCACAGTCCGGAGCCGTCTATGTATTTTATCCGGGGCTGACGGTGGAGGCCGAGAACTGGGTGGAAACCGTTGCTACCGAACCTCTTTGAATAGTCTGCTCCGGCCGGCGCCGACCATCGTGCGGGCGCGCCTCTTCTGAGACGCGCCTTTGTCATATCTACCAACGACGTCTTCATCTCCCGATAAAATGCCTGATAACGTTCGCGTCCGATTCGCCCCCAGCCCGACCGGACTCCTCCACATCGGTGGTCTGCGGACGGCGCTTTACAACTACGCCTTTGCTCGCCGTCACGGCGGCTCATTTGTGTTGAGGATCGAGGATACGGACCGCGAGCGCTACATCG
>CAZKDQ010000002.1:2107-3718 GCA_964551345.1 uncultured Rhodothermales bacterium | reverse complement strand
CTCATCAAGAGTGATGGCATGCCGACCTACCATCTCGCCAATGTGGTGGATGATCATCTGATGGGCATCACGCACGTCATCCGCGGCGAGGAATGGCTTCCATCGACGCCGAAGCATTTGCTTCTCTACCGCTTCTTTGGTTGGGAAGCGCCGCAGATGGCGCACCTGCCGCTCATCCTGAGCCCGAACGGGGGCAAGCTCTCGAAGCGAAACGCCACGGAGCTGGGCATTCCGGTATCCGTCCGGCAGTACCGCGATGCGGGCTACGAACCGGAGGCGCTCATCAATTTCCTGGCTTTCCTCGGGTGGAATCCCGGCGACGAGCGTGAGGTGTTTTCGCTGGATGAGCTATCCCGCGCGTTCTCGCTCGATCGTGTCGGAAGCGCGGGTGTCACTTTCAGCATGGACAAGCTCCGGTGGTACAACGAGCAGCACCTGCGTGAACTACCCGTTGATGAACTCGTCGCGCGCGCAAAACCCACACTCGAGTCACAGGGCCTCGGCGACCTCGACGCATCTTTCCTCAACGCGGTAGCCGAGTTGATGCAGCCGCGCATATCGTTCGCGCGGGAGCTCGCCACGGAGGCGCGCTACTTCTTCATCGAACCCGATTCTTATGATGAGAAGGGCGTCAAGAAGCGCTGGAAAGCGGACTCCGCCATGCTGGTGGGAACGTATGCGGACCGCATCGAAGAGATGAATGACTTCACACCGGAGCGCCTCGAGGAAATCCTGCGTCAGATCGCAGAGGAAAACGGCGCAGGTGCAGGAAGGATCATCCACCCAACCCGCCTCGCCATCAGCGGCGTAACCTTTGGACCAGGTCTGTTCGAGATGATGGAACTGATCGGCAAGGAAGGCTGCGTCCGCCGGATGCGGAAGGCGGTGGAGAGGTTGGGGTGAGCCGTATCGGGCAAGCTGTGCCTGAAGTCTCACTGTTCATGGCTCACTTCTCATAGTTCGTAGCTCACCCGCTCACAAATCTGCCAACTGCATCTGCCTTGCTTACCCTCCACCCCCATCCCAAGCTCGACGTTGCTGCCTTCACTACTCGTTTTTCGGCGCCACTTGGTGAGATAGTGACGCCGCGGTGGCTGCTGGAGATGCTGGATCCATCGTTCGAGGCGCCTCTGTCGCGGAGTGACGATACGAAGCGAGCGGTGCGAGATATGCTCCGCACGCATGGTTACAAGCCGTCAGGCAGGGGAAAACCGGCATCGGAATACCTCGCTTCAGCAGCCTCGAAAGATGCGCTGTCGACGATCAACCTCGCGGTCGATGTCTGCAACGTCGTCTCGCTGCATTCGGGGATCCCGATCTCAGTGGTGGATACGCAACGAGCCGCGGCACCGCTTGCCGTCGATGTCGCGCCGGAAGGGTCGAGCTACGTCTTCAACGCGAGTGGTCAGGAGATCCAGCTCGACGGCATCCCGTGCCTGTTCGACGCTTCGGGGCCGTGCGCAAACGCCGTCCGAGACAGTGAGCGTACTAAAACGCGAGCGGACACCCGGTCGACGATCTCAATCATCTGGGGAACGGCTGATCTACCCGGTCGCGCTGCGGACGTTAAGCGCTGGTACGTCGAGCTTCTCGAGCGCCTCGGCGCAGAGA
>CAZKDQ010000002.1:0-2007 GCA_964551345.1 uncultured Rhodothermales bacterium | reverse complement strand
CAGGCTTCCGTGCCGGCTTCTGTTTCGGCTGCGAAGGCGTTTCCTGCTTCGACTTCGCCCACGAATCGCGCAGCGATACGATGCGACTGAAGATGAGGCGATCCGGCTTGCTATCGGCAGGATCCTGCCAGAAGTATCCGAGACGCTCGAACTGGTAACGCTGGTCGACGTCGTCATCGGCAACACTCGGCTCGACGAACCCATGAGTCACAACAGCCGACTCCGGGTTGAGGTAATCGAGGAACGTACCCTCACCCGCATCCGGATCTGCCACGCGAAAGAGCCGATCGTACATGCGAAACTGAACGGGAAGCGCGGTATCAGCCGCTACCCAGTGAATCGTCCCACGCACTTTCCGCCCGTCCGGAGCATCGCCGCCGCGAGTCGCGGGGTCATAGGTGCACCGCAGCTCCGTGATTTCACCGGCTTCGTCCTTGATCACGTCCTCACACTTGATGAAGTACGCGTAGCGCAAGCGAACTTCCCGCCCCGGTGCCAGACGGTGGAATCCCTTCGGTGGATCTTCCGCAAAATCATCCTGCTCGATGTAAAGCTCCCGCGCAAAAGGAACCTTGCGGCTTCCATCCTTCGGCACGTCGTGTGGCCAATAGTCGGCATCGAGCTCTTCCGAATCACCTTCCGGATAATTCGTGATGACGACCTTCAGCGGGCGCGCAACAGCCATCACGCGCGGCGCCTCAAAGTTTAGCGTATCGCGGATCGTGTGCTCGAGCAGGCCCGGGTCGGTGCGGCTGTCAACTTTCGTGACGCCTACCTTTCGTGCAAACGCCCGGATTGCCTCCGGTGGCACGCCCCGTCGCCGCATACCCGCGACCGTCGGCATGCGTGGATCATCCCATCCCTCAACATGCCCCTCCTGGACGAGCCGCAGCAGCTTGCGCTTGCTCATCACGGTGTAATCCAGGTTGAGCCGAGCAAATTCGTACTGCCGCGGACGTTTCGGCTGCTCCTCCGGCTCCAGACAATGCTCGAGAACCCAGTCGTAAACCTCGCGATTGTTCTCGAACTCAAGCGTGCAGAGCGAATGCGTAACGCCTTCGATCGCGTCTTCGAGCGGGTGCGCGAAGTCGTACATCGGATAGATGCACCAGTCGTCGCCCGTGCGGTAATGATGCGCGTGTTTGATGCGGTATAGGAGAGGATCGCGCATCTTCATGTTGAGCGAACTCATGTCGATCTTCGCCCTGAGCACATGCTCGCCGTCTGAGAACTCGCCGTCCCGCATCCGCCGAAACAGATCCTCATTCTCATCAGGTGTGCGATCCCGGTACGGACTGTTGCGCCCCGGCTCCGTCACCGTGCCGCGATATTCCCGAATCTCCTCAAGCGAAAGGCTGTCCACGTACGCGTGCCCGTTTCGGATGAGCTTTAGCGCGTACTGGAAGAACCGCTCGAAATAATCGGAGGCATAGAAGAGGTTATCGCCCCAATCGAAGCCGAGCCAGCGAACGTTCTCCTTAATCGACTCGGCGTATTCCTGATCCTCCGTCTCGGGATTGGTGTCGTCGAAGCGGAGATTGCACGTGCCTTCGTAATCCCGTGCGATGCCGAAGTTGAGCACGATGCTCTTGGCATGCCCGATGTGGAGGTACCCGTTAGGCTCGGGAGGGAAGCGCGTCACGACGTCGTGATGGCGACCTGCTTCCAGGTCATCGTCGATGATGTCCCGGATGAAGTTGGACGTGGCGCGTGAAGCGTTGTCGTTCGTGCTGTTACTCACGATGACGGCAGAAAATTAGACTGGAAAAAGGCTTCAGTGTCGATACTGCTGCATAAGTGCAGCGTCGGTCGATGATTCTACGACCTGCCGGCATTGCTGGCAACGGAAATCAACGCGCTGCGGCGTTCCGGATGCGCCGCTGATCAGGAGAACCCATGACCAGAAGCCGTAATGGCGTTCGGGATGCACGTCCGGGTGCTTGCGATCCCGCCCGCAGCGGCAGATGGGAAGAGGGCCCGTTCGAGGTTTCATACGCTATGTCGGTT
>CAZKDQ010000001.1:60565-65376 GCA_964551345.1 uncultured Rhodothermales bacterium | reverse complement strand
GACGGCAACGGCTTCTTCGGCTTTTTTGAGTGCGTAGAGGATTATGACATCGCGCAAGGTCTCTTCGCTCGCGCCGAGTCCTGGCTGAAAGAGCAAGGGCTATCGGGCGTTCGCGGGCCGACGAACCCGTCACTCAACGACATCGCAGGACTGCTCGTTGATGGGTATGAGCGGCAGCCTGCGCTTATGATGCCCTACAATCCGCCGTACTACGAGGACTTCATCACGCGCTACGGCTTCACGCGGGCAATGACGATGTGGGCCTATTACGTCCACCACAAGTACGTGAAGGTAGACAAGATCCGGCGCGGCGTGGAAATCGTGAAGCGGCGAAACCCGTCGCTGCGGATTCGAACGCTGGACCTCGATCGGTTCGAGGACGAAGCCCGCGCGATCCTGCACATCTATAACGAGGCGTGGTCGAACAACTGGGGGCACGTTCCGATGACGGAGCGGGAGTTCGCGGCGCTGGCAAAGATGATGAAGCAGGTGGTCGACCCGCGCATCGTATTTATTGTGGAAGATGACGGTGTGCCGGTGGCGTTCGCCCTGGCGCTGCCGGATATGAACCAGGCGCTGAGGCATGTACCTGAGGGACGTCTTCTCCCTGCGGGGCTGCCCAAACTTCTGGCTTACGCGAAGTTCGGCGGCGTCTACGAGTGCCGCAATCTGCTGATGGGGGTGATGCCCGCCTACCGCGGCCGCGGTCTCGATGCCATGATGAACCTCGAGCTGATCACAAAGGGCCCGGAAGCCGGCTACGATGCGTGCGAGATGAGCTGGGTCCTCGACGTCAACCAGGTGCTCAAGAACAGCCTCGACGCGATGGGCGCGGTGGTAGACAAGCAGTACGCGCTGTTCGAGAAACCGCTATAAACAACGAACGCCGCTCGTGGCGGCGCTGCTGTTCATTCCTGACGCGACGGCCCTCTCTCCTGCTCGACTTTCGTCAAACCCGAGAGAGCGGCCAGAATCCGGAGAGTCTGGTTGAACCTGAAAGATTTCGGCGCGAAGCCGATGGCTCGGTACTCACTTTGGGCAAGGAATCTCGAACCGATCCATCAGTGCGGTCCACAACGATCATTGCGCAAGGCTTTGATTTCCATCATCAGCTCGGACGTGACGCAAAGCGTACCGTTCGATCTGTTGAAGTCGAAGAGCGTCATTCGAATTGCAGGTGATGGCTGGCATCTCGCTGCAAATTCGTCCGCACATGGCTTCCAATCAGGATCAATGATCCGTCATGTCACACACGTCGGCGGACAAACGCGCATTGACGTCATCAAACTGCCGAGGCAGCACCGGGTCAAGAAACCCAGGTGATGAGCGTCAAGCCTGCCGTCCGATGCTTGCGACCACCGGCGAACCGGAGAGCTAAAGCATCTGTCGACCGTCTTCCGTCGTGGGCCTCCTCATGAAGCCCGGTGTTTCTTCAGTCGCGTCAAGGAACGATGTGCCGTGTGGCACTGGTCATACGATAAGGCGGGAAGCGGCTGAGAGCAAGAAGCAAGTGTTCACAATCTCTCAACACAGAATCCACCGAGTTATGCACATCAGGTGGAGACGACGGAGCCCGACGCTAGGCCGGGCTCCGCAAGTGCCCAAAGTTACACGCGACTGAACGACGCTGCAGCGCGCCGAACCAGGCAACATGAGGTGAAATCAATATATGGATTCTAACGCTGAAAGCGCAAGAAGCAATAACGGACTTATGGCGGATTTGCACTCTTACGACTGCGGTACAGTCGGTACCAATAACGGCTCTTCACCGCTTGATCCTCAGACCGCCTCAAAACATGTTCGGCCCTTGAGCGAGACGCCATCCCAACCTCCTGCGCTTCAACACCCTGTAGATCTACATCTACAAGCCGCAAACCTGTGAGGTCTTCACTGCCAGAAGCTCGTCCGTCGTCGGGTCTCCCAGCCCTCACGTGTTTTAAGCCTCCATCTACATCAAGCCGACCTGCTCCAGGAAAATCCCCAGCGCTCGCGGTTCGAGTAGTATGGTGACAACCAGCCCTCCGATCGCCCCGCCGAGGTGCGCCTCATGCGCGATGCCACCGGTCATCCCTTCATCCTTCTGCCGCATCGCGTAGATCGAACCCGCGACGTACAGCACCGCGAAGAGGATCGCGGGCATGGGGATCGCGAAGAAGATGTAGAGCATCTCAAACGGAAAAAACAGGCAGAAGGCGAAAACAACGCCGCTGATCGCGCCCGAAGCGCCGACCGCTGCATACGTCTCGCTATCTCGGTGAACAAGAAGCGTCAGCGCGTGCGCCGCGAGTTCTGCACCGAAGTACAACAGCAGAAACTTTCCAGGACCGAGAATCTGCTCGAGAAGCGGCCCGAAAAAGAACAGCGTGATCATGTTGAAGGCGAGGTGCCCGATACCGACGTGCACGAAGCCACCGGTGATCATGCGCTGATATTCCTTCCCCTTCAGAATCTCCCGCGGCTTGAATGCGAGCCGATCGACGAGCGACGGATCAACGAAAAGCGCGTAGCCGCTCACCAGCACGTTGACAATCAACAGCAGTAACGTGACCGGCGTAGAGGCGAAATCAATCATCAATTACTATTAGATCTGGGAATCAGACCGCTGCTGGAAGGTGCCCGATCAGCGACTCAAAAATCACCGCGCCGTCCTCATTCCCCAGAATCGACTCGACACAGCGCTCGGGGTGCGGCATCATCCCCAGCACATTCCCCCTCTCGTTCACGATCCCGGCTATGTTGCGCGCACTGCCGTTCGGATTTGCCTCTGCCGTCTCATCCCCCGAAACATCCACATATCGGAAGACGACCTGATCGTTGTCTTCGAGACGATCCAACACGTCCTCATCAGCCGTAAAATTGCCTTCACCGTGCGCGACGGGGATCCGCAAAACGTCGCCCACCTTCGCGGAGCGCGTGAATGGCGTCGACGTGTTCTCGACTCGCAAGTACGTGTCCCGGCAGACGAAACGTAGCGATTCATTCCGTATGAGCGCCCCCGGAAGCAGGCCGCTTTCACACAGCACCTGGAAGCCGTTACAAATGCCGAGCACGAGACCGCCACTTTCCGCAAACCGGATGACGTCCTTCATGATCGGCGAAAACCGGGCGATGGCACCGGCACGGAGATAATCCCCGTAGGAAAATCCGCCGGGAATGACCACTACATCCGTATCTCCTAGGTCCGCCTCCTTGTGCCAGACGAAACGCGTCTCCTGGTTGAAGACATGCTTGGCGGCGTGATAGGCATCGTGATCGCAGTTAGAACCGGGAAAAACGACGACGGCAAACTTCATGAGCACCTGGCATGGATGTGGGGAGACGCGGTTCTACGCCGCAAGAACGGAACGCGCCCGGCGGCTTGCAAAAGATGATGTGAATTACGGCCTCCAGAAGCGGGCCGCGGTTCATTCCGCATCCGGCGCGCGTTGCGTACCTTGAAAGATCACTGACGGTTATCTCATGATTCCGCCGGAGCTATTTAAGAAAATCCGCCGCATCGAGATCCGCACGCGCGGGCTCGTTCAGAACGTCTTCGGCGGCGAGTACCATTCCGCATTTCGCGGCCGGGGCATGGAGTTCGTCGAGGTGCGGCCGTACCAGTTTGGGGATGATATTCGCGCCATCGACTGGAACGTGTCCGCGAGAACGGGCGAGACGTTCGTCAAGGTTTTTGAGGAGGAGCGTGAGCAGACGGTTATGCTGGCTGTGGATGTATCGGCATCCGAGGATTTCGGAACGGCGCACCGCTTCAAACGGGAGATCGCTGCGGAGATTTGCGCGGTGCTGGCGTTCAGTGCGATCCAGAACAACGACAAGGTCGGGCTGCTGCTTTTTTCGGATCAGGTTGAGTTGTTCGTCCCGCCGAAGAAAGGTCGCAATCACGTTCTGCGGCTCATCCGAGAATTATTTGCCTTTGAGCCTCGATCTGGCGGCACGGATCTGGCGGTCGCGCTGCAACACATTGCGCGCGTGTTGAAGCAGCGGGCTGTCGTCATATTGATGAGTGATTTTTTTGATGATGGCTTCGAGCGGGCGCTGCGCGTGGTGTCCAGGCGGCACGACACGGTCGCTATCGAACTTGAGGATCCGCGGGAGACGGCGCTTCCGGATGCAGGAATGGTTCGCCTTCGCGATGCAGAGACCAGGCAGGAGATGATAGTGGACCTGCGCAGCGAGCGCGTGCGCAAGGAGTTTAACAGAGCCGCCGAGGCAAGGCGAAGGCGCACAGACGGACTCATGAAGCGCCTGAACATCGATCACGCCGTCATCCGCACCAATGCGGATTATGTGGATCCGCTTGTCAAGTTGTTTCGCACGCACCACCGGGTGCGCGGATGATGAGGCGCTGGCTTCTGATCTTTCTGTTGGCTGCCACGGCTGATGCGGCATCTGCTCAACGTGCTCGCCTGCTTGTCGATGCCGATTCGATCCGGGTGGGCGAGGAAAATCGCGCGCTGCTCATCGCGGAGTATCCGGCGCACCTGGACCTCCTCGTTCCCCAGGCCCCGCCGGATTCGCAGGCCACTCTGGGGGATTTCGAGCTTCGCCGCCTTGTCGATCGATCGCGATCGGAGTCGTACAGTGGCATCATCCACGATACGCTCTCTTTTGACGCCGTCACATTCGCGCTGGATACGGCGCGAACCGGAGGCGCCGTGGTCCGCTTCGCTGGAAGAGACGAGACGATCGAAATTCCTGTCGAGGCAGTCGAGATCGCGGTCGTTCCTACCTATCGCGAAGGCGAGCAGCCGCGCGATCTTGCGCCGATCGTAGATATTCCTCCAACGCGCTGGCCATGGATCCTCGGCGCC
>CAZKDQ010000001.1:57500-60465 GCA_964551345.1 uncultured Rhodothermales bacterium | reverse complement strand
GTGAAATCATCGACGGTCTCCGCCGGTCGAACTTCCGGCAGGCGAACCTCGAGGTCGTCCGCCACATCTTGACGCTCTCCGACAGCATCAAATTCGCTCGCGCCGAGGCCACGCGACAGGTCCTCATCGACGCACGCGCGGCCGCCGGGCGGTGGATCGAAGAGATGGAACGCTCGTTGCAGCGTGATGCTTCCAAAGACTCTACGCTATCTCTCTCGGTCGATTGAAGGATCGTTCGTACTCAGACAAACTCGTTGAGCGCCTCGCCTCCGCCCGTCGCGTTGCCGTGTTGACCGGCGCCGGCATCAGCGCGGAAAGTGGCATCCCGACGTTCCGCGATCCCGGCGGACTGTGGCAGCAGTTCAAACCGGAAGAGCTCGCGAACATCGATGCGTTCCTTGCCAATCCGGAGCTCGTTCAGGGATGGTACCATCACCGGCGCGTCGTTGCGGAAGAGACGATGCCGAATCCGGGGCACCTCGCGCTGGCGCGCCTGGAGGAGTTGATCGGCGACTTCACGTTGATCACGCAGAACGTCGACAATCTGCACCAGCGTGCAGGAAGCGGGGATGTGGTGGAGCTACATGGCAACATTACGCGGAATTACTGTACCGACTGCGGCGAGCCGGTTGAATCACCAGGCGGCGGAGAATCCATCGCCAGATGCGCAGTTTGCGGCGGGCTCATCCGACCTGATGTTGTCTGGTTCGGCGAGATGCTGCCGACGGATGCCTTTCAGCGAGCCGAGCTTGCGGCCCGGCGCTGCGACGTCTTTCTCAGCATCGGAACGAGCGCGGTTGTGTATCCGGCCGCGGGTCTTCCGCTCGCGGCCGTTGAAGACGGCGCGTATGTGGCAGAGATCAACATCGAACCAAGCGCCATCAGCACGTACATAAACGAGTCGATCCAGGGCCGCGCCGGGGAGATCCTGCCGCGGCTCGTGGCAGAGGTTGAATCCATAATCAACGAGCGCGCCTGATGGAGTTCGCACATCCGTACTGGCTCGTTCTGCTGCTCGTCATTCCGCTACTCATCTGGCTTGAGCGGCGGCTCCTGGCGCGCAAAGCCCCGGCCCTGCAGTTCTCCAACCTCGCACTGGTGCGGACCGCTCATCCTACGTGGCGCGTACGGATGCGCCGGCTTCCCACCGCGTTGCGCATGCTCGTCATCGCGCTGTGCATAATTGCCATGGCGCGCCCGCAGGAGCGCAACGTCGTCGTCGAGCGATCGGCGGCGGGTATCGACATTATGCTCGTGCTGGACATCTCCACCTCGATGCGCGCGCGCGACTTCCACCCGAACCGGTTCGAGGCCGCGCGGGACGTTGCCTCCGAGTTCGTGCGCAACCGAAGCTCGGATCGCGTCGGCCTGATTGTCTTTGCAGGAAACGCCTTTACCCAGGCGCCGCTGACGATGGATTACCAGTTTCTGCTGAGCATGCTCGGCGAGGTCCAGATGGGAATCGTTGAGGACGGCACCGCGATCGGCAACGCATTGGCCATGGCTGCCAACCGTTTACAGGGCAGCGAAGCCGAGAGCAAGGTCGTGATCCTGCTCACCGACGGGCAGAACAACCGTGGTGAAGTGGACCCGCGCACGGCGGCCGATGTCGCTCGCGCGCTGGGCGTTCGCGTCTATACGGTCGGCGTCGGCGGTACGAACCCGACGTTCGACGAACCGGCATCTCCCCTTCGTGGGCGAGCACCGGCCAGCGCACTCGAAATCGACGAGGAATCGCTTCAGTTCATCGCCGAGACGACGGGCGGGCAGTACTTCCTGGCATCCGACAAAGCAGGTCTGCGCTCCGTCTATGCGGACATCGACGACCTCGAGAAGACGGCTGTCGAAGAAACCACGTTCACCGAATACGGAGAGCGTTTCGCCCTCTTTCTCTGGCCCGCGCTTGGCCTGGTCCTGCTCGAGGTGCTCTTGAGCCTAACCACCTTCCGCATCTGGCCCTGATGGAGTGGCTCAATCCCATAGCGCATATTGCCTGGATCGGCGTTGCGGGCGTCGTCGTGCTGTTTGTGGCTGCACGTGCGTGGCAGCGGCGGGACCGGCAACGATTCGGCACCGCAGACACTACGGATCGCCTTGCCGACGAGGGTGACGACCGTCGCCGACGCGTGCGCTCCGCGATGATTGTGATCAGCATCGCGACGCTCACCATCGCACTTGCCGGACCGCGGTTCGGATCGACGCCGAAAGAGGTGACGCGCAGCGGGCTCGACCTCGTGATCGCGCTCGATGTCTCGGCGTCGATGCTTGCGGAGGACGTTGCGCCGAGCCGCATCGACCGGGCGCGCCATGAGCTCAAGCGGCTCGCGGATCGGTTGCACGGAGATCGCATCGCGCTGGTCACCTTCGCCGGAGACGCGTTTCTCCAGATGCCGCTTTCGACCGATCGGAGCGCCTTCCGGATGTTCATCGACATCGCGTCGTCGGATCAAATCCCCACGCCAGGCACCGACTTCCTCGCAATGCTTGCCGTCTCACAGCGGGCGTTTGCGCCGTCGGAAGAGAACGATGACCGGTCGCGCGTGCTGCTGATCGTTTCCGACGGCGAGAACCATGTTGACGGTGTTGACACCGCCATCCGGGACCTCAAGAGTGCCGGCGTCGAGATCTTCACCGTCGGAGTTGGAGGTCGCGAAGGTGCGCGCATTCCCATCCGCACCGCCAATGGTAGCATCGAATACCGGCGCGACCGCAACGGAGAGTTCGTACGCACGCATCTGCAAGACGAACTCCTGCGCCATATCAGCGGGCCGGATCGCTTCTACGAAATCGGCCGATCAACCAATTCGTTCGATGCTTTTCCAACGGCGCTAGACCGCCTGCAGCGGACCGAAATCGACACGGCGATGTTTGAGGATTACGATGAATGGTACCAGTGGCCACTTCTGATCACCCTGATGCTTCTAATTCTCGAACAGGCCATACCCGCGCGTCGACGTGAATCCCA
>CAZKDQ010000001.1:55334-57400 GCA_964551345.1 uncultured Rhodothermales bacterium | reverse complement strand
CCCTGATGCTTCTAATTCTCGAACAGGCCATACCCGCGCGTCGACGTGAATCCCAAAGCCGCGCCCGCGCATCGAAATGATTCGTCTCTCGCTCATACTCGCCCTGGTTCTCGCCACCGGATTTGGTGACGGTACGAAGTCCGCTCGCGACGGAAATCGCGCATATGCGGAAGGCGAATACGAGCGCGCTGCCAACACCTACCGAAGAGCGCTGCAGGAAGGCGACGGCGGCAATCGAGCTTTTGCATTGCGCCACAATCTCGGCGCTTCACTCTACAAACTCGGACGTTCGGAAGAAGCAGTTGAGGAGTTCACGGCGGCCGCAAGAGCGGCAGATGCGCCGGCGGACAAGGCGCGCGCATCATATAACGCCGGCAACGCCGCGCTTGCGTCCGGCGATTTCGGTTCAGCCGCTGAGCATTTTGCTGAGGCTCTCAGGCACGAGCCTGACAATGAAGATGCGCGCTTTAACTATGAGTATGCCAGGCGCCGCCAGCCTCCCGAAAGTCCGTCGGATCAAGGAATGTCCAACGACGACCAATCGGGCGATGGCGACGAGAACGAATCCGATGAGCCGGAAAGCGGCGAGGAAGGTGATGAGCAGAGTGATGAGGACATGCTGCCTGAGGACGGCTCGGAGCAGGATTCCGGTGCACCGCAGTCTTCAGATCGGCAGGATGAAGATGGGAATCCGGGTGAGAAGCAGGAGTCGGGGCAGCCATCGCAGGAGCTGACACGCGAGCAGGCAGAGCAGATCCTGAACGCGCTGCAGCAGGGGGAGGAACGGCTTCTTCGCGAGATCCAGAAGGCTCCGTATCGTGCTCGCAATGTTGAGAAGGACTGGTGATGGACGCTTCGCGGCACGTGCTGATGATGTGGCTGATCGCCCTCCTCGTCGGCGTTGTCTTTCGAGGCGACGCCGCGGCGCAACCGACCGTCGAGGCTACGGTTAACGCCACAGAAATCGGTACGCAGGAGCGCCTCATCCTGACGGTGACCATCGACGGCGCGACCTTCGATGATGTCGATGTGCCGGATGCACCATCAACTCGTCGTCTCGCGCCTCAACAGCGCAGGCCATCCACGTCGAGTGAAGTGCGGATCATCAACGGTGAGGTCTCGCGCATCCTTCGCTATACCTGGGTCTTTCAGCCGATCAACGCCGGCGAGGCTTTGATCGAGGCGATCGATGTGCGCATCGCGGGATCGACCCATAAAACAGAGCCGATCCGAATCACTATTACGGATCAGGCGCAGCGCACCAACAGGTTTACCGGTGAAGACGCATTCAGCGCCGAAGACATCTTTATCCGCGCGCTGCCTGAAAAACGTGAAGCGTTCGTTCACGAGCAGGTGATCGTTGAATACAAGCTCTACTTCCGAAACGGCGTGCAGCTGCGACAAAGCAGGCTGGCGGGATCGTGGGATGCACCCGGCTTCTGGCGGGAGGAGCTCGACGTCGATCTGCGACCTGTGCCGCAGCGCGAAGTCGTCAACGGGCTGCCTTATCAGACGATCATGTTGAAGCGCGTGGCGATGTTTCCCACACGTGCGGGTCGCCTCACCATCCAGCCGCTGCGCATCGAGACGGAGGCGAGGCCTCGCCATGGAAGCGATCTGCTTGACGCCTTCTTTGCGTATCGCAATCGCTTTCAGAACCTCGAACTTGAATCTCCCGCCGTTTCGATAGACGTTCAGCCGCTACCGCCGGACGCGCCCGCAAGCTTCACCGGCGCCGTCGGGCAGTTTGATGTGCAGTTGCGGGAGGCTGATTCGCGCGTCCTGCCAGGCGATCCGCTGACGCGGGGCATCGATCTCGAGGGGACGGGCAACATCGCCATGATCGAGCCACCTGCCGCAGCGCGAATGGACGGCCTCGATGTGCTGGCGCCGCGAGCGGAGGAGTCGGTTGATCGAAGTGGAAGCACGTATCGAGGCAGGAAGTCATTTACATACGTTGCGGTACCGCTTGATCCAGGCACGTTTGAATTGCCTCCGCTCGCATTCTCCTACTTCGATCCCATCGCAGAGACATATCAAACGGTAGAATCTCCCGAGATTCTCGT
>CAZKDQ010000001.1:33545-55234 GCA_964551345.1 uncultured Rhodothermales bacterium | reverse complement strand
ACTTCGATCCCATCGCAGAGACATATCAAACGGTAGAATCTCCCGAGATTCTCGTTGAGGTGCTTCGACCGGATACCACACCTGAGCCGGACGTCGTCGAAACAGAGCCGGCGGGCATCTTGCGCACGGCGACATGGAGCCGACCTTCGCCTCCGCTACATCGTCAGCCATGGGCGTACGCGCCGGCTGCGGGGGCAATACTCGCGTGGCTGCTCGTGCCCGGCGTCCGCCGTGTTCGACGCCGGCGCGAAGCGTCAGCCGCGGAGGCGGCATCTCATCGGGGGATCCAGAACTGGAAGAAGCGCCTTGCGTGGATGCAAGCCATTCCGGACGGCGCGGTCGCCTTCCGCGAAGCGCGAAATTTACTTGTCGACATCGTTTCGGCAACGGCCGGCGATCGCATCTCGGTGTCACGACTGCTTGCCGAACTCGATCAGCGGCCGGATTCGTCTCAGAAAGCGGCACTTCGCCGGGGCGTAGTCATCGTTGAGGAAGCCCGGTTTCTACCCGGCGACTTCGACGACCGCCTCACCCGGCGACTTCTGTCCGCACTCGCGGAAGCCATTGAGGCGACATCGATCGAGACAACATGACACGGCTGCCCATCCTCATCATTATATACTTCCTCGGAAGCGCGCCGTCCGTCTCTGCCGACCCCCCTGCGGATTCCGTCTTCGCCCGTGGCAACGCTCTGTATGACGAAGGACGGTATGCAGAGGCAGCGGATGCGTACCGCTCGATCGCCGAAGCCGGTTTTGTGAGCGGGGAACTGCAAGTCAACCTCGGCCTTGCACTTCACCAGCTTGGCCGCTCCGGCGAAGCGCTGTACCACCTGACGAAGGCGCAGCAGATGGATGGAACGCGCGCCTACGCAGCGTCTCACCTGCGGTTTGTACGGGAAGAACTGATGCTCCCTCCCGTCGACCCCACGACCCGAAGCCGCTCTGCATTTCCGGTCTGGATCTGGTTTTCAGGTATAGCTATGATTCTCGCCGGACTTGCCGTCACGCTGTGGCTCCGCGGGGAGTCGTGGAAGCTTCCGCGTCGGATCCTGATCGGGGCAGGCGTAATCCTCACGCTCGCCGGACCAATCATGTCGGTGATCGTGTCAGCGAATGATGGGGCAATCGTCGTCAGCGGGCCTGCATCCATGTATGACGAGTTTGATTCTCTCACGCCCGCGGGGCCGATCCTGAATGAGGGACAAACGGCCACGATTGGCGACAGGAAAGGTGCTCGCGTGCACGTCACGACGGCGAACGGGCTGAACGGCTGGATCGATCGGTATCTCGTACGGGAATTCTGAGAATTGTCGGACCGGCCGATCATCGACACGAGGCTTACGGGTCCGTTCGGCACGAATAGGGTTTGATTTATTCACATCCGGCTCCGCGCGCCGTCACGTTTCTGGCTCGATTTCCTTATCCTCAGAGTCTACGCGCGCACCGGCTTCGTGCACTCCCTCGTTGATTTTTTTGACTGGATGGAACCACTCGTTTTCGACCGCTCGCGCCCTACCGGATGGGTGGAAGTCATATGCGGATCGATGTTCAGCGGCAAGACGGAGGAACTCATTCGCCGCCTCAAGCGCGCGCGGATCGCGCGCCAGAACGTGCAGATCTTCAAGCCGTCTGTGGACACGCGCTTCAGCGAAGATGAGGTCGTCTCGCACGATGAGAATGCCCTTCGCTCTAATCCCGTCGCCACCGCGTCGCAGATCCTGCTGCTCGCAGGTGGCGCGGACGTCGTGGGCATCGACGAAGGCCAGTTCTTCGACCTCGATCTGGTCGACGTGTGCCAGATGCTTGCCCGGCAAGGAAAACGCGTGATCGTGGCAGGGCTCGACCAGGATTATACGGGAATGCCGTTCGAGCCGATGCCGCAGATCATGGCGGTCGCCGAGTATGTCACCAAACTGCATGCCGTGTGCGTCGTCTGCGGAGCACCGGCGAACCACTCGCAGCGCATCGTCGCCGATGATGCGCAGGTGCTCGTAGGCGCTCGCGAAACCTACGAACCGCGCTGCCGGCAATGCTTCCGCCCGACGCCCCAGCCACCGATGCAGCAGCCGTCGGATTCATCGAATTCCGCCGCAGCAGCCGCACGCGCCGTCGCGAACCGCCCGTCCGCAGAACCGTTTTGATGGCTTCCCATCTCTGATTCATTGCCGCCCATGACCGGTCAACGATATCTCGTAACCGCCCGCAAGTACCGTCCGCAGACGTTCGATGAGCTCGTGGCGCAGGAGCACGTTGCCGAGACGCTCAAGAACGCGATCCGGCTGAATCGCCTGGCGCATGCTTATCTCTTCAGCGGACCGCGCGGTGTCGGAAAAACGACGGCTGCGCGCATCCTCGCCAAAGCCATCAACTGCACCGCGCCGGAGGAGGAGCGGCGCGACGGTGCGGAGCCGTGCCGCCAATGCGAGTCGTGCCGTTCGTTCGAGGAAGGTCGGAGCATGTCCATCTTCGAGATCGATGCGGCGTCGAACAACAAGGTGGAGGATGTCCGCGAGCTGCGGGAGTCCGTTCGCGTTCCGCCGCAAGGCAGCCGCCGGAAGGTATACATCATCGATGAGGTCCACATGCTCTCGAATGCCGCCTTCAACGCGCTGTTGAAGACGCTCGAGGAGCCGCCGCCGCACGTGCTGTTCATCTTCGCGACGACCGAACCGCACAAGGTTCTGCCGACTATTCTATCGCGGTGCCAGCGGTTCGACTTCCGCCGCATTCCGGTACCAGACATCGTGGCACGCCTCGAGACCATCTGTGAGAACGAGGAAATCACCGCCGACGAGGCATCGCTGATGCTGATTGCGCGCAAGGGAGACGGCGCGCTGAGAGATTCACTATCCGTCTTCGATCAGTCGATATCCCTCTGCGGCACCGACCTGCAGTATGCGGAGCTCGCTCAGGCGCTGGGCGTCGTTGACGTCGACCTCTTCTTCGGCGTGACCTCCAACATCCTGGATCATGACAGTGCGGCGATGCTCCACCTCGTGGATGGCGTCGTCCGCGCCGGCCATGATCTACAGGAGTTTCTGGGCGGACTGGCCGAGCACATTCGCAACCTCCTCGTAGGCTGCACGACAGGCAGGGCAGAGTTGATCGAAGCGACCGAGGCCTTGAGGCATCGCTATCTGGAGGAGTCGGCGAGGTTCAGAGAGCCTGACCTGCTGCGTCTGCTCACGATCACGGCGGAAGCGGAGAGCGCGTTGCGATCGAGCCTTCAGCCGCGTCTCAACGTCGAGTTGGCCTTGCTGAAGATGGCGGCGCTGACGCGCACGACCGATCTTCGCTCGATCCTTGATCAACTCGATGCGCTCCCGGAACGCGCGTCCACGTCAGTATCAGAAGCTACAGGTAAGACTGCGTCACCGAAGCCGAACCGGCCACGCTCGAGCCGTGATGATGACGGTGGCATTCCGGCATCCGAGCAACCTCCCCAACCTGATCCTCCGGCCGGGTCCCCACCTGTGAGCAAGGCACCGTCGCCGCGACCTGAGGCGCCTTCGGAATCCAGCTCCGAAAATGACGTACGCACGAAAGTGTTCAAGCAGCCTGCACTTCGGGTACGCCGCGGTAGCGAAAGCGGCGGGCAGGCGCTCGATACCGGGAGCGGCGATGGAGCAGCCGGTCCGGCAACACCCGCCATCAGCGCTGAAGAGTTGAAAGCCATCTGGCTCAAGCTCGTGGAACGGACGTCAGATCGGCCGCGCCTCGGGGCGATGATCCGCCAGGCCGTTCCCCAGTCGCTGCACAACGGCGTGCTCTCGGTTGCCGTACCGAACGAGCTTTGCAACAGCGCACTCGAGGCAGAGGCCGAGCGCCTCGTCGAAGAGATGCGCGCGCTCTGTGAGGAGCCCTTCGACAGGATCGCCTTAACGCTCGACGCCACACTCGCCACGAACCACCTCCAAGAAACCGGTCAGGTTGTCGATCCGTACGAGTACCTTCGCCAAAAGCGATCTGAACACCCCGTGCTGAAGGTGCTGTTCGACGAGTTCGGTGGCGAGATCGCATCGTAAGTTTCCGCGCTCGTGCGGAGTTTCTCTTTGTACTAACTCCTTGATACTATGACTGACGGGATGAATATGGCTGACATGTTCGGCCGCGTGATGGACATGCAGCGCAAGATCGCCGAGGCGCAGGAATCGCTCGCCGCGAAGACCGCAACGGCGGAAGCGGGCGGCGGCATGGTCAAGGTGACCGCCAACGGAGCGCAGCGTCTCACGTCTATCAAAATCGAGCGGGATGCCGTCGACCCCGACGATCTCGAACTGCTCGAAGACCTGATCATCGCGGGCGTCAACAAAGCGCTCGAGCAGGCGCAGGCGATGGCCAAGGAGGAAATGGGCAAAGCGGCAGGTGGGATGCTGCCACCCGGCTTTGACATGAGCCAGTTCGGTCTCTAATCTCGATGCACTCGAAGTACCGGATGCGCTCCGGATCGCATGCAATTCACTTCTGAATCCGTAGAGACGCTCGTTGAGCAGTTCTCCAACCTTCCGACCATCGGCCGAAAGACGGCACGCAGGCTGGCCGCCTACGTCCTCAAAATGCCGAAGGATGACGTCGTCGCGCTGGCCGAAGCACTCGTCGCGGTCAAGGAGCGCGTTCGCTACTGCTCGATCTGCTACAACGTCACGGACGAGGACCCGTGCTCGCTGTGCCAGTCACCGCGGCGCGACAGATCCATCATATGCGTCGTCGAAGAGCCGAACGACGTAATGGCACTCGAGCGCACGAACGACTATCGGGGGCTTTACCACGTCCTTGGCGGCGCCATCTCCCCGCTTGACGGCGTCGGACCGGAGGATCTCAAGATCCGGGAGCTCATCGCGCGGATCGATCCCGCTTTCAACGATTCGATCGCCGGAGCAACTCCTGGCGGAGACGGTGCGTCGCATGAACATGTAGCGGTGCAGGAAGTCATCCTTGCGATGAACCCGAACGTCGAAGGAGACACGACGGCGTATTACATCTCACAGATGCTGCGGGCGCACGACGTGCGCATCACGCGCATCGCTCGCGGCCTGCCCATCGGCGGGCATCTGGAGTATGCCGACGAGGCAACGCTCGCACGTGCACTGGAAGGTCGTGGCAACGTGTAACGAGATCCACTGGTTGAGCGACTGCCGGGCCGCTACGAACCGCTGAATATCCGGCACGGACCCGCAGGCGCCGTGCCGCACCCATAAGCAGAACGTCGTCCATGAAGATAACCGTCATCGGTGCAGGTACGATCGGATCAGCGATCGTTCAGGAACTCGACGCGCGCCCAGAGGTCACGCAGATCCAGGTATGCGACGCCCGCGCGCGCTCGCTCCAGAGCCTCCATCAGACGATTCACACCTCGAAGCTGCGCTCGTTTCAGGTAGATGTTCGAGATCCGAACGTCCTCGAACCCATCCTTCAGGGAAGCGACTGCGTGATCGGTGCCGCCGCGCCGGATCTCAACCCTATTCTAGCGGGGATATGCATCGAGATCGGCAGCCATTTCTGTGACCTGGGTGGCAACGACGCCTTGATCGTGGAGGAACTCGCGCTTGAAGAGCGCGCTCGTGACCGCGGGGTCTGGATCGTACCGAATTGTGGTCTCGCGCCCGGACTGGTCAACATCCTCTGCATGCACGGGATCGAACAGTTCGATGAGGTCGAGAGCGCACATCTGCGTGTGGGGGACGTCCCGCTCAATCCCGAGCCACCGTTTAACTTCCGGATTTCGTGGTCTGCTGAGAAGGTAATCGACGACTACACCAATCCCGTGCAACTCATCCGGGATAGCGAGATCATCGAGCAACAACCGCTATCCCGCCTCGAGACGATTCACTTTTCCCAGCCCTTTAATGGGATGGAAGCTTTCTGCACGGCCGGTGGACTATCGACGCTGGCCGCAGATCTCGTGGGGCGCGTGGGAAAGCTCGATCATAAAACGATTCGATGGCCGGGTCATGCAAGCCAGATGGCGTTCCTGCTCGGGCTCGGGCTTGGAGAAGATCAGATCGTCGACGTTCTCTCCCACCTCACCTACCGCGACATTCTTGTCCGGCGACTTCGCCAGCGGCTGGGGGGCGAGTATCAGGATGCGGTGCTGCTGCGCGTTCTTCTCTGGGGAACGGTCGATGGGCAGACGCGATCGCTCGTCTACGAGATGATCGACACGTATGATGAGGAGAAGATGATGACGGCTATGCGTCGGTGCGTGAGCATCCCGACTGCGACGATTGCTACCATGATTGCATCAGGCAGCGTGCCTGGTGGTGGAGCCGCGCCGCCGGAACGCATCATCGCTCACGATGATTTTATCGATGCCGTTGTGGCGCATGGGCTCAACATCACGAGCGCCTGGTACGACGGCCACATGGACGTTCGCGACGCAAGAGCGATCGCATCCGTTGACGGTACTCACTGACGCGTGCCGTAGGCGCGGATCACGTTCCCGCTCAATGCACCTGCATCGTCATCGCACAGGTAGCGGCATAGCTCAGCCAGCTCGCGAGCATGCACGCCGGCTTCACCGCCGACCTCCTCTTCATCAAATAAAATAAAGGAAGGTGCCACGGCGTACGCCCTGATGCCGGCGTCGCGAAACTCGGCGTCAACACTCTCCACGAGCCGGATCACACCTGCTTTTGCTGCCGCGTAGGCACTCTGATTTGCCTGTCCGCGATCTGCACCCTGTCCTGATGCAAATGCGATCAGCGCTCCGCCGCGCTCCGACATCACGCGCGCGGATTCACGAAAGCAGATGAAGGTCGTCGTGAGATTGGTGTCAATGATCAGGTGCCAGTCCTGCAGGGAGGTGTCTGTCAGCGGCGTCATTCCCCATGTCCCTACTGCATGTATGACCGCGTGAGGTGCGCCCGATCGATCGACAATCTGGTCGAATGTCTGACGCGTCGCTTTCGGATCACCGAGATCGCATGCGAAGACGGACGGCATTGCGAGGTCCGGCGCCGGCTTGATCCGGCCGGCGTCGTCTTCATTCCGGACGACCGCACTGACGGTGACACCCGTCGCAGCAAACGTCGTCACGAGTTGCCGGCCGAGGCGCCCTGCTGCCCCGGTGATCACTACATGATATTCTTCGTCTGTAATCCGCCGAACCATCAGCACTTAACCAGTTGTTATGCCTATAATTGCGATTGCCGCAGGGGCGCCTATCCCCATGCGACGCCGGTGTTACGCAAACTGTTGAACTGCCTTGAAGACCAGCACCGAAGATAGTACTTTAGGCCGATTATGATTGAGATGGCGAACGCACACGCCTCTCCCCATTTATCCCAGGATCTCACCTCTCCTACCGGACCAGCGCCTATTCGGACGAACCCGCTACTACGTTCACGCTTCCTGCGGAAAATCGCGGTCTGCTGCCGCCCCAGTTGAAGGCCCTTAGGTCCTGATTCGTTTTAATTCCATCGTGCGACTGTCGTCCGACGTACGATTTCTTTCGTCGCTCTTGCGAGTCCACCCGCTGTTTCAGCTGGCGGTGCTTGCGTTGTGCGCCGTCGCGGTGGCGGCTGCGCTCGTTGGCTCGGCATTCGCCGGAGGCGCTGCAAGTGAACCTCGCCGACAAGCCGCACCCGATACGGTTCGTGCGGAAGATACACTCGCCACGGACTCACTCCCGGCGGACACCCTGCTTGCGGACTCGCTGAAGCCGGACACGATTCCGCACCGCGCCAATCGCTACGTGCCTCCCACGCGCGACGGTTCGATCATGGCCGCTCCCCGCCCCCGATCCCAGCGACCATTCAGCGCGCGCCTCGGTAATTACTGGCGGCACGAGCTCGTTCTCGATTCGACCGAGACGCGCTATCGGGCGCGCGAGTTCGTCGGGGATTTCGACGTGCGGCTTCCCCGTTCGATGGACCTCGAGACCTACCGCTCCATCCGCCTTGGAGAAGATCTCGTCGACAACTGGACCGAACTCGTCGAGGCGAGGGCCCGGATGCGGAGTCAGGAGCGACGCGGTGGTCTTGGCTTCAACATCGTCATCCCCGGAGGTCAGCAGAGCGCCTTCACCACTATCTTTGGGAAGCCGGAAGTCGACCTCCGCGTCAACGGCCAGGCAGTGATCAACGCGGGTTTCGACTACCGCAAGAGCGATCAGCAGGTGGCACTTACCGGCAGCGCCAGCCAGTTCGACCCCCAGTTCAAGCAGGATCTGCGCCTCGGAATCACCGGCTCGATCGGCGATAAGCTTCGCGTGGACGTCAACTGGGACACCAACAACCAGTTCGACTACCAGAACCAGCTCAAGCTGCAGTACACCGGCTATGAGGATGAAATCATCCAGAGCATCGAAGCCGGCAACGTGATGCTGCAGACACCATCGCGTCTGATCCGCGGCGGACAGAGCCTCTTCGGAATCAAGAGCCAGTTCCAGGTCGGAAACCTGTCGCTGACGACGGTCGCGAGTCAGCAGGAGGGTCAGTCGAACTCGCTTTCGCTCGACGGCGGCGCGCAGACGACTGAGATCAACCTCAAGGCATCGGATTACGACGTCGGGCGGCACTACTTCCTCGGCTATTACTATCGCAACAACTGGGAGCGATCGCTCTCGGAGCCACCCACGCCGATCGTCTTCGACGGCTTCGAGGGCATCGAGACAATCGAGGTGTGGAAGCTGCAAGGTTTCCTCAACCCGGAAGACGAGAACGTGCGCCAGGCGGTGGCGCTCGTCGACCTAGGTGAATCGCCACAGATGCTCTCGGACGATTCACAGGTGCGCGACAACCTGCGCACGCTCCCGGCGAACGACCGCGACCAGTACCAGGGGCCGATACGTGACGAACTGCGCCGCCGAGACAACCTGTCGTCATACCTCGAGACCTCGTCTGCTCTTGCGCAGCCGCTTCGCTCGACGGATTATCAGATCGGAACGTTCAAGCTGCTCGCGCCCAACCGCGATTACCAGCTCGATCGGTCGCTCGGCTACCTCTCCCTCAACCAGAGCCTCAACGATAATGAAGCGATTGCCGTCGCGTATCGCTACCGTGCCGGAGGCTCGACACGATCGGTGGGCGAGTTCTCGACCGAGACCGGTGGCGGTGGCTCCAGCCAGACATCGGACCGCATCATCCTGAAGCTGCTGCGACCCGCCGAGCCGAAGACGCCGGCGGAAGACGGCTCTCGCGATCCGGCTGCGTGGTACCTCGAGATGCGCAACATCTACCGGCTGCCGGGCCGCGGCATCACGTCCGATGATTTTGAGCTGGAGATTCAGTACAACCCGCCCGGCCGTACCGCCTCCACCACCATCCCCAGCCTCAGCGGCAGCCGCACGCTGATCCAGCTACTCGGGCTTGACCGGCTGAACCAGGACGGCTCTCCATCACCCGACAACCGCTTCGACTACCTCACCGGATACACGATCGATCCGGCGAGCGGAAGGCTCATCTTCCCTTACCTCGAGCCGTTTGGCGATCACATGGAGGAGACGATCGAGCAGCTCGCCCCTGAGTCGGATCATGCCGAGCTCAAAGCCGACCTCGTTTACCGCGATCTCTACAGGCAAAAGCGCGACATCGCGCAGCGCAACACTCGCCAGGATGTCTACGCCATTCGCGGGTCGTACCGAGGCACGGTCCAGGACTTCTACAGCCTCGATGCCTATGCCGGGCTCATCGAGGGATCGGTTCGCGTGACCGCCGGCGGCGTGCCGCTGCAGGAGGGCTCCGACTTCAGCGTCGACTACCAGGGTGGCACCGTCACCATCATCAACCCCGCATTCCTGACATCGGGGCGAAACATCGAGATCAACTACGAGCAGAACTCCTTCTTCAACCTGCAGAAGAAGACTCTCCTCGGTGTTCGAGCCGATTATGTGATGGGCAACAACATCACGCTTGGCTCGACATTGATGCGGCTCAGCCAGAAATCACCGGTCGACAAGTACCGGATCGGCGAGGAGCCGATCTCCAACACGATCTACGGTTTCGACGGCGCGATGCAGTTCGAGCCGGGATGGCTGACTCGGGCAATTGACCGCCTGCCGCTCATTCAGACGCGCGCACCAAGCTCGATCTCGCTCACGGGGGAGTTCGCGCAGTTGCGTCCGGGCGCAACCCAGACGACTGCCTTCCAGCGGACGCGTCGCCAGATGCGCGAGGACGGAATGGACTTCAAGGAGGATGAGCTTGCCGGTGTGTCTTTCATCGACGACTTCGAGGGCTTCGCCAATACGCTCTCGCTCCGCTCGCCGTCGATGTGGCAATTGTCATCGGCTCCGGTTTCGACCCGACGCTACGGGGAAGAGATGACCGGCGCGCAGTTCGATTCGCTGCGCACGAACTGGCGCGCGTCGATGGGCTGGTATCAGTTGAACGCCAACATTGTGCAGAGCCTCGGCAGCGACGTCAATGACCCGGTAACAGGGCTCGTGCCGACACGCGACGTCTTCCCCACTCGCGAAACAGGTTCGATCGCAGAAAACACCGTTCAGACGCTCGATGTCTATTTCAACCCTCACGAGCGCGGACCGTACAACTTCAATCCATCCCTGCTCGACTTCATGTCTGCGCCGCAGGACGCTTTTGGGGGGATGATCCAGCGCATCCCTGAGGGATACGCCGACTTCAGCAAACAGAACATCGAGTTCATCGAGTTCATCTTCCAGCCGCATTCTGACGGCGGAGATGCAGGTGATGAGGCCGAGCTCATCTTTGACCTCGGACTGATTTCGGAGGACATCATTCCCAACGGGCGTCTCAACTCGGAGGACGGGCTCTCCACGAACACCTACAATCCGCAGGCGATGGACGCCTGGGGTCGCATTCCGACAGGCAACCAGAACAACGCGGTCGATGTCAACACCGAGACGATGCGGACGGAGGACCTGGGCATCGACGGCCTCGTCTCCTACAACACGGATGCCTATCCGGAGGAGCTGACGGAGGCGTTCCACTTCCGCGACTTCCTCAACGCTATCCAGTCTGAGACAGGCGATGAACGGCATCGTGCGGAAGTTGAGAAGGCACTGCTGGACCCATCCGGTGACGATTATCGGTACTACGAGGACCCGTTCTATGATGACCCGAGATTCTTCCCCGGCGGCGCATCACTTCAGCAGCGTTTCTCTCGCTACTTCTCGGGGCAGGAGCTGAACGCGCTCGAGACGCAGCGCCTTTCGGAGGATTCGGGCCGGCGTGGCAACTCGCGCCTTCCGGATACGGAGGATCTCAACATGAACGGCACGCTCGATACCGAGAACAGCTACTACGAGTATCGAGTGCCACTGAGCCGCTCCCGACTTGACGCCATGGCCGAGGCCGAGCGCCGGCCGGGCGACTACATCATCGAAAAGGTTGGAGCCAATCAGAACTGGTACCTCGTCCGGATCCCGGTTTCGCAGTACACGAACCAGATTGGAGACATCCAGGACTTCAGCCAGATCCGGGCCATTCGAATGTGGACGACAGGCCATCGTTCGCCGGTAACCATGCGCTTCGCGCGCCTGGATCTTGTTGGAAGCCAATGGCAGAAAGCGGAGAACGTGCTGTTTGAGGAAGAGCACGACCCGGATCAGCTCGAGACGGATACGCGCTTTGCCATCGAGAGCATCAACGACGAGGAGAACGTTAGCACCTATCGGCCGCCTCCCGGCGTGATCATCAACCAGACCCGCGGCGCGGATGGCGTCGCACGCAATCAGCGCGAGCAGGCGATGCTGCTTCGCCTGGAGCGCTTCCGACCCGGCGCGCAGCGTGCCGTCTTCCGGCCTTACCGGCAGGGCATGGACCTGCTCAAGTACTCCAACGTGCGGATGTATGTGCACATGCATGGCAACACGCCGCACGGGCCGATCGAATCGCGCGATGAGCTGAAGATCTTCGTCCGGATCGGTTCGAACGAGAGTACCGACTTCTATGAATACGAGCAGCCGCTGACGCCGTCGCCGCCAAATATGGGCGAGCCGAACGCGAACGCACTCTGGCAGACAAACCAGCTCGTGGACGGCGAGGTGCGTGACATGAACTCCGTCAACATCGTACTTGCGGCCTTGAACCAGCTGAAGGTGGCGCGAGACCTCGCCAATGGTCAACTCGATCGCATCTACTGGAGCGACGTGCACGACGTAAGCCTCAGCCCGAGCGTCCAGGATTTCGCACCGCCGGGAACGCGCCTCGGAATCAAGGGCAATCCGTCGCTTGGCCGTGTAAACTCTATCGTCATCGGCGTGCGGAGCCCGGAAGGATCGCAGGTCATCGAGACGGCGGAAGTCTGGGTGAACGAGCTCCGCGTGACGGGCTACGATGAGTCCAACGGCTGGAGTGCGCTTGCCAACGCAGACATCCGCCTCGCCGACCTCGGCACGGTTCGCGCCAGCTTCCAGCGTCAGACCGACGGCTTCGGATCGCTGGAGAGTTCGCTTGGAGAGCGCGATCAGAACGCGATCAACAACTGGAGCATCAACACCGACTTCAACGTCCACAAGCTGCTTCCGGAACGCTTCGGGTGGTCGCTTCCGGTCTCGATGCAGATTCAATCCAACACGTCTCTGCCGCGTTTCTCTCCCGCTCGCGGCGATGTTCGGGTGGAAGAGCTTGTCAATCAGATCGAGGAGCGCGATGATCTCACGGAAAACGAGCGCCGCAACGAAGTTCGAGAGGTGATCGAAAGCGCGGAAACGCACAATGCAAGGCGCTCCTTCAGCGCGCGTGCGCAGAAGCAGGGTTCGGATTCCTGGCTGCTTCGAAACACGGTCGACGCCGTGTCGGTCTCGTACAGCTTCTCGGACCAGGCGGCGCGCTCGCCGTCGCGGCGCCTTGACGACAACTGGCAATGGTCGACCTCCGCCACCTATCGCCTCCAGTCGCGACGTGCGCGAACCGTCAGACCGTTCTGGTTCCTCGACGATGCACCGCTGATCGGTTTTCTGGGGGATCTTCAGTTTGCCTACCTTCCGCAGTCGATCTCGCTGACAGGATCGGCTCGCCGCTCATTCTCCGAGTCCAAAGATCGGCCGCGGGAGCTCCGGCGGGAAGAGAATCCCATTCCGGATGCCGTTCGCTATCCGCTTCGCCAGCAGCACTCGTTCGGGCATGATCGCGGCGCGACCATCCAGTACAACCCGTTCCGATTCCTCAACCTGAGCTACGATGCCAGCACGCGGCAGAGTCTGAACGCGCTCGGCATACAGGACACGCTCACGACGTTCCACGAGATTTCCGAAACGGAAATTGCTGAGACCTCGCAACTGAAGCTCCGCAGCTTCGACAGTGTGCTGATGCGCATGCTCAGCGGCGATCCGCTGCTGCGAACAGACAGCTACAACCAGCGCTTCACGGGCACGCTGCGACCGAACTTCAGCAATACGAAGGCGCTCAACTTCATCAACATCCAGGACATCGTTTACAGCTCGCGATTCTCCTGGCAGAACGGCCCGATCGCGAACAACCGTGGCGCGCGAGTCAGCAATCAGGTGGAAATTCGCGGAGGCGTCACGCTGCGACCGCAGGAGTTCTGGCGCAAGTTCGGCTTCTATCGCGATCTGGAGGAAGAGCAGAAAGCGTTCGAGCGAGACAAGCAGGCACGACGCCGGCAGCCGCCGCCGCGTACGCAAACGGATTCCACGGCCGTTGAGGAAGACCCCGAGCCGCGTCAGCCGCTGATCAACCCACAGTCGCTGCTGCGGCGAACGATTCTTGCCATCACCGGCATCCGTGACTTCAACCTCAACTACACCGGAACGCTCTCCAGCACCGCCACCAACGTCGGCGACGATCTTTATGGCGACCTCTCGGATGTGGACGTCAGCTACAGCCTCTGGCAGGCGCTGCGCGGCAACGGCCCGTCGCTTGGCTACCGCTTCGGCCTCGATCGCAGCATCCCGCTCGATCAGCGCGTGCTCGATCCATCAATTCAGGTGACGGATGTTCTCCGCGACAATCATCGCATTCAAGGCCGCACAACGATTGCGCCGAGCAACAATCTGCAGATCAACCTGACGTGGAACGGCGAGTGGGAGGAAAGCGAGAACTTTTCGTTCCGCCGCCTCGAGGAACCGAGTGTTGCTGAAACGGGCCGCAACCGCGCCTCGATCTGGGTTTTTGGGGCGGATTATCTGAACATGTTCGAACGACAGCTCTCGACGCTCGAGAGCGACCTCGCGGCAGCGCCGGGTGCGTCCATTCTTCCGGATGCGGACGGCGACGGCCGGGTCGTCTTGAGCAACCAATCCGTCGTCGAGGATTTCCGGCACGCGTTCATGAAGAACTTCGGCACCGTAGACGGGCGTAGTCTGATGCCCTTCCCGATGCCGGGCTGGAACATCAACTACAGCGGCGTCGGCAACTGGCCGCTGATCCGCGCGCTCGTGCAGAGTGCGACATTGCGCCACGGGTACAGCGCCGATTACAGCACCGACTTCCGGACGAACCAGGAGCGCGACGAGCCGCAGACATTCCCGCTCGTCAACGATCTTCGGATTCAGTTCGACATGCCCCGCTATGAAGTCGGCGGAATACGCATCAACGAGCGCTTCCAACCGCTGGTAGGCCTCGACCTCAACTTCCGCAACCGCCTCTCGACGCAGATTGCCTGGAGCAAGAGCAACCTGTATTCACTGAGCACCTCGAACCTGTCAGTGAGTGAGAGCAAGACCAATGAACTGACTCTCTCTGCGAACTATCAGAAGCAGGGGATGAACATCCCCTTCCTGCCGGGCAAGCGCCTCAACAACCGGATCGGCCTGACGCTCTCCTTCACGCGCTCGTTCACGCAGGATCAGCGGTACGCGCTCGATCGGGCGATCCGCGCCGCTGCGTCCAATCCCGATTTCGTAGCGGAAGACGCCATCAGCGGTGACTTCGTCAACTTGATCACGGGCGCGACGCGAACCACCGTCTCGCCGCAGATTTCCTATCAGTTCAGCAATCGCGTCAACGCAAACTTCTCGCTTCGTTACGAGCAATTCGACAGCGAGGACAGCCGCCAGCCATCTTCTACGAACATCAGCGGCGGGTTCAATGTACGCGTCAACATTGCCAACTGATTGCCGCTTCCGTGAGCACCGCGCCCCGTCAGAAAGTCATCGTATGTGACCTGAGCCGCGTCGATTACGAGCAGGCATGGCGTCTTCAGACGAAGATCCACACCCGTCTCGTGGACGCCAAGCGCGCGCAACCCGCCGAGCCGATCCCGCACGTCATTCTAACGGTGGAGCATCCTCCCGTCTTTACGCTCGGGAAAAGTGGTGACAAGTCACATCTGCTGCTCAATCGAGATGAACTGGCACGGCGGGGCGCGACGTTCTTCGAAATCGATCGCGGAGGCGATATTACCTTCCACGGTCCGGGTCAGCAGGTCGTTTATCCGATTCTGGACCTGGATAGGTTTTATACGGATATCCACCGGTATCTGCGTGAGCTCGAGGAAGCGGTCATCCGTACATGCGCAGAGCTGGGCGTAGCCGGGCGCCGCATCGACGGCCGCACCGGCGTCTGGATTGGCCCGGATGATCGAGGACCCGAGCGAAAGGTCTGCGCCATGGGCATCCGATGCAGCCGGTGGGTTACGATGCATGGGCTCGCCATGAATCTCAACACAGACCTCGACTTCTTTTCGATGATCGTGCCGTGCGGAATTACGGATCGTGGTGTGACTTCCATCGCACAGGAGCTGGGACGCGATGTTGACCTGGCGCACGTGCGAAGCCGCCTGATCCATCACATAGCGGATCTTTTTGCGATGGATGTCGAGCACCTTTCCGCCGATGCCTCCGGAGCGTTCATCGAGGACTTCATCGGCGAGCCCCGCTTATTCACGGGAGCGTAACCGAGCGGCCGGATTCGAGATTCAAAATCCTGATATATTGATCGGACTGCGTATACTGCGCGCTCCCTTCACCCGGAATCATCTTCCCACTTCCATGAAAGAATTCAACGCCGAACACTTCATGCGCCGGCTTATCGCCGAGACGCTGTTTTACGATGAAGAGTACGGTGCGCTGGGTAACCTCAGCCTTATTGATGAAGGCCAGAGCCGCGAGCGGTTCGTCGCATCGTACATCCCCGACGCGGGTGATTTCCTGATCGAGGAAGCGACGGAATGGGAGGAGTATGAGCCCGGCGAGGACGATGACATCGGCTACTCACTCGCCGTCGACAGCAACGAGCACGGCACCTACGACACACCCGAGGAAGCCGCCGAGGTCCTGCTTCGGCTCGCTATGGAGCACAACCTCGTGCCGAGCATCACGCTCTTGTTTGAGGAAGACGAGGTGATCTGACGTCTCAGTGCAGTTAAACGGCGCCTCTCATCTCGAGACGCGGAAGCCCCTCACATAGCTCTGATGGCACCTAATGCCAACAGGATCCATCCCGTGATGAAAGCCACGCCACCGATCGGAGTGATCGCGCCGAGCCACGGCGTATCGGTCAAGACGAGGATGTAAAGGCTGCCTGAGAAGATCAGGATGCCGGTGAGAAACGCTATTCCGGACGCGGTGAAATGCCATGTCGGCCACTGCGAAGCCAGCCACGCGACCGCGATAAGCGCGAGTGAGTGGTACATCTGATAGCGAACGCCCGTCTCGAAAGTCTGCAGCCGCTCCGGCGTTACGCGAGCTTCGAGCGCATGTGCACCAAATGCTCCGGCAGCAACACCGATGGCACCCAGTACGGCACCGGCTACGATCAAGAATCTAATCATCAGAATCAGCGGCGGCGTGCACGAACCTCGAACGGATGCACCGCGCCATTCAGCTTGAGTGTGTAATGGCCTGGGCGGTAGCTTCCATCGAGGGTAAAGTAATAACGAAAGGGACGCCGCACGCGGAAGCAGACTGAATCCTGCGGTTTGCGCATCAGCAGGTCGACTTCGATGAGGTGGCCGACGCGATGCTGTTCGAGAACCGCCACATCGGAGCAGTCATCGGGATAAACACCTTTCACCAGAACCTCTACCGCTACGCGCTGAACCTCCGTGTCCAGATACGGCACGAAAGAGCCCGGGCGGATGTGCAGCGAGTCGATATGGACGGGATAATAGAAATATGATCCTTCGTCCGGCTCCAAGAGTGTGACCGTACGGCGGTCATCTGGGGCATCTTCAGTCGTGTATCGATGACTGAATCGATCATCCGGCGGCAGATCCCGGGAGCCGATACAGCCGGCGGCCAGCGGGACGAGGAGCGCCACCGCGAGCATACGCGCGATCATGCGGATGGGGCAGCTTCACCAGGCTTTCCTTCCTGCCCGTCTCGAAGCAAAGCGACGTCATCAGCGGACGCATCCGCCGCGACGTCTTCCCTGGGAGCATCACCCCAGAGGCGCTCAAGACCGTAGAAAGCACGTTTGTCATGATTGAAGACGTGCACAACGAGGTCCACGTAATCGAGCAGAACCCACTGACGGGCGTCGTAGCCTTCGGTGTGCCACGGTCGCTCCTGGTACTGTTCTCGAATCTGATCGACGACGGCATCCGCAATCGCCTTGATCTGGAGTTCGGACTCGCCGGTTGCGATAACGAAGATGTCGGCGACGCCGCTCACCTCGTGCATGTCCATGACCGTGACATCCAGCGCCTTCTTGTCGAGCATAGCCTCAACCGCCATCCGGGCGAGAGCCTGCACGGGAGTTCTATCGGGTCGACGTCGGGTTTTCTTTGCGATGGGTCTCTGCCTCGTTGAATCCATACACCTCGATATTGATGGTAGACCGGTTGGAATGTTTCTGAGTTCGCCGGCCTCCCCTTCTCGTTTATTGGAAAGGCCGCAATGATGCAAAATCCTGACCGAGATGAACCGATGCGTCCAGATAGTATGCCTCTCGGATCTCCTGGATAACACGGTCTTCGGGAATGCCCAGCACACGGGCGATGTTTTGTGCAGCACGCAGATCGCCTGAACGATCGATCACAACGGAGCGCTCGAGATCCTGAGTGGAATGATCACCGACCTCGACCACGTCGAATCCGTATTCCCGCAAATACTCGCGGGTACGTCCGGCAATGCCGGGCTCGCCGCAAGCGTTACGGACTTCGACCTGGATGACATCGCCAATGAGGTGCGCCGGCGCATCGAACTCACGAGTCGGCTCGGCAGGCTGCGACATCAGCCTCGTAACGAACGCATAAAGCAGGATCACCGTGAACAGCCCAAGGACGACGAGCGATACGTTCAAGAGTGCTGATCCTGAACCGCGTGCCCTCTTCGCCATTCATAAAGGGGATTTCGCAGGGCTGCAAGCCTGCGCGGTTCGGAGCGTTAGCGGCCGATCGGGGGAAGCTCCTGGAAGGGCATGCCGCCGAAGTGTCCTCCGCGGTATCCGTGCGGATGACCGTACATCCCGTATGGGCTCTGGCGGAAGGAGATGTGGAACTGCATCGACTCGGTGGGCCGATAGTTCACCTGAGCGTTGCGGATGAAAACCTGCCCTCCGGGCCCGTCATTGCCGAACTGGTTTCCGCTAAACGAGTGCGCGACGCTTACATCGAGCCGGGCGTCGAGCTTCTGGCTGAACTGCCAGTTCATCGTGTTGGTGTACATCCCCAACGATTGATTTCCGCCGCCGAACGACCCGAAGGACATCTCATACGAGTGCCCCATGGTGAAGTGCTGCGGGCTGAAAAGCTTGTTCAGCGTGAAGGTCGGCGTCTGCGAGTCGTAGAGCTGCGCCGGTGCAGGCTGCGTCTGCGGCACCTGATCACGCATCTGAGCCTGTGCTGGAACGGCGGTGCCGAGTACGACAATCAGGGCGACAAGCGGCAGGATGTAGCGCATAGTAGTAAAATCGACTTCAGGCTTCAGAAGTATAGTCCCCGTTCGAGGCTTTGTCAATAACACGGCCGGGCTGCCTTTGTTCTATCCGAGTGGTGCGGAAACACAACGAAGAGGCGGGCATTGCTCCTTCCCTCATCGCTTCAATAGCGTCTCTATAACGTGCGGGATCCCATCATTCTTGCGATCGAATCTTCGTGTGATGACACGGCGGCTTCGGTCACTCGCGGCGCTTCAGTCCTGTCGAGTATCGTCTCATCTCAGTTGCTGCACGAAGAGTTCGGCGGCGTCGTCCCTGAAATTGCATCGCGCATGCACCAGCGGATGATCGTGCCGGTCGTGGAGAAGGCGCTGTCGGAAGCGGATGTAACGCGCTCGGATCTGTCTGCTGTTGGCGTCACGGAAGGCCCAGGACTTTCGGGTTCGCTGCTGGTAGGAATCAGTTTTGCGAAGGCACTGGCGATGGCGCTCAAGTTGCCATTGATCGGCGTGAACCATCTCGAGGGGCACATATACTCGGCATTCACCGATGCTGAGGGGCCGGCCTTCCCGTTTGTTAGCCTCGTCGTCTCCGGTGGCCACACGCAGTTGATGCTGGTGCAGCGTCCTCTCGAGCACGAGATCCTCGGGAGGACGCGGGATGATGCGGCCGGCGAAGCGTTCGACAAGATCGGCAAGCTGCTCGACCTCCCGTACCCGGGCGGGCCGTCCATCGATCGCGCCGCGCGTAACGGCGATCCGGGCTTCCATCGGTTTCCGCGATCCCGCCCAGATGGCGTCGACTTCTCGTTCAGCGGACTCAAAACCTCTGTGCTATATTACCTCAACCGGTTTGATGATGCCGAGCGGCGCGAGCATCTCGAAAAGCACGTGCCGGATATCGCGGCATCGGTTCAAGAAGCCATCGTCGATGTTCTGGTCGATGCACTTTCGGATGCGGTTGAGGCAACCGGAGTAAAACACATCGCAATTGCCGGAGGCGTGAGCGCGAATCGCCGGCTGCGCGAGCGCGCCGAGGTGCTCGCCGAACATCAGGGCGTATCGCTGCACGTACCTCCCATGAAGTATTGCACAGACAACGCCGCCATGATCGCCACCGCGGCTCGACTGAAGCTCCAGCACGGCATCACGAGTTCGCTGGCGCTTACAGCCTCCCCTTCCCTCTCCCTCTAAGCCATGTCGACATCCAATCGGGATTCTGAACCGATCGCGCTGCCCGATCCCCAAAAAACCGATCAAGACATTGTGCAGGCGAGTCCAGAAGACATGGAGCCATGGCGCCGTCGCATTGACGAGATCGATCGGACCGTGCTCGAACTCCTGAACGAGCGCGCCGTGTGCGCCAACCGTATCGGCGCCATCAAGAAGAAGCTGGGGATGCCGGTATATGTGCCGAGCCGAGAAGAACAGGTGTTGCAGAACGTGAGTGGCTCGAATGCGGGCCCTTTACCCGATGAATCCGTGCGGCGCCTGTTTGAACGGATTATCGATGAGACACGGTCACTGGAGCGCCGCGTCTACCAGAATCGCCGAGACAACGACGAAAAGTAATAGCACCGAATGCCTCGTTCTCTCATCGTAGCGCTGCTTGCAGTTATTCTCGTGGCGCTTATTGCCGGCCTCGTCGGCGCGTGGATCATCTTCGGCTCGAACACGCCCGCTTACGAAGCCCATCGCAGCGTCAAGATTCCGCCGGGCTCCAGTTTCGAGGCGGTCGTCGATTCGCTTGAATCCGCTGGAATCCTTGCCTCAGCCACGACCTTTGAGTGGGTCGCACGTGCATCCGGTTGGGGTAGTCAGGTGAAGGCAGGGCATTACGCCGTAGAGTCGGGTGCCTCCAATTACGATTTACTCAGCACGCTTCGCCGCGGCCTCCAGACGCCGATCCGCCTCACGGTACCGCCGGGCACGCGGCCCGACGTAGTGGCGGCGCTCGCAGGGGCGGTTATGCATTTCGATGCAGAAGAGATGGCGGCCGCGCTACGTGATCCGGCGCTGGCGTCGGAGCTTGACGCCGACACCATGTCGCTCTTCGGATACATGCTTCCGGAGAGCTACGACTTCTACTGGTTAACGGATGCGCGGACAGTCGTGCGACGCATCAAAGGATACTTCGACTCCTACTACGAGTCGGCACTGGCTGAGGCAGCATCTCAGCGCGGCTTGTCAACAGATGACATCGTGACGCTCGCGTCGATTGTTGAATGGGAGACGCATGTGGATGATGAGCGAGCACGCGTTGCCGGCGTTTACCTGAACCGGATGCGAATCGGAATGCCGTTGCAGGCGGATCCGACCGTGCAATATGCCGTGATGAGAAACGAAGGCCAGAAGCGCCGACTGCTTTTTGTGGATTACCGCATCGACGATCCCTACAACACATATCAGTTTCAGGGCCTTCCGCCCGGACCGATCACCAACCCATCGCGCGCATCACTCGAAGCGGTCGCCAATGCCGAGAGCCACGACTACCTCTACTTCGTAGCTACCGGCGATGGCGATCACATCTTCAGCCGCAACTTCCAAGAGCATACGCGCGCCGCTAACCGTTATCGCGAGCTGATGCGCGAGCGCCGGCGTCAGCAGAACAACGCTTCTACAGGCGCGGAGTAACGCTACGCCCGTAGAAGTTCATCGCGACGCACCTGCTCAGAAGCGTGCGGTAAATCCGATCGAAAACCGATTCCGCACCACGTTCTCTTCGACCACCGGTCCGTTTTCGAACGAATACGGACTGTAGATGTCGTTGAACTGCTGCCGTGCCCATGCCACGTCGAGGCCGAATTGCTCGTTGAAACGATATCCGATCCCGGCGGAGAACTGCGTGCGCGAGCGGTCGGTGCGCTCATCCACGAAATCAAGGTCATCCTGACGCGGATCCGGCTGGTAGGCAAATCCACCTCGAAGCGCCACGTTCTGAATCCAGTACTCGATGCCCACGCGCGTGTTGATCACCGGATCGA
>CAZKDQ010000001.1:0-33445 GCA_964551345.1 uncultured Rhodothermales bacterium | reverse complement strand
GCCACGTTCTGAATCCAGTACTCGATGCCCACGCGCGTGTTGATCACCGGATCGAATGAATCCCGGATGGTGCGGTTGACGCCTTCGAAATAGGCTTCATCGATATCCGAACTGAATTTCGTCTGCGCCCAGTCGACGTATTCCGCATCCGCCGCGACGAGCAGCCCGTTGTTCACGTAGGCGATGCCCGCGCCGAGTTTCCAAGGCGTGGTGATGCTGTAGTCGAACGTGCCCTCGCGCGATGACGAGAGGGAGCCGCCTTCGATGAAGTACGTCGTCAGATCCTCCCAGTAACTCTCCGTCACGTTCTTGAACGTCGGCGACTCAATGGAGACGCCGGCGCGCACTCCGGGAGCGAGCAACGAGGAGATGCCGGCGCGCACGTTCACGCCGCTGATGTCGGACTCATAGCCCTGCTCATAGATGAGCTCATCGAAACCGACCAACTCGCCGTCGCTGAGCCAGACCACGTAATCAGCGTTCTCGCCAAGGGCGTCGAGCTCTTCGAAGATGCTGGAGAAGCTGTACCGGCCGAACACGACATTCGCCGAAAGACCGACCATCATGTTCGGCGCGGCTTCAAACGCGCCTCCGACGCTGAACTCATTCATTCCGCCTTCCTCCAGAACATCCCCATACTGCTCGATCGTCGTGCCGGGCAGTACGGCCTGGTCGAAGAGCGGCCCTGTTCCTTCCACATTTTCGACCAGGAATTCGATGGCACCGGCTTCGTAAGCCAGCGCAGACGCATCCCGGAAGAAATACGGATAGTAGCCCTCGTCATCTTCGCGGATTTCAAACTCACTATCGTACGGCATGAAGAAGTCGGTCACGGAGGTCGTCGAGTTCGAGCCGCCGAAAATCAGTGAGCGATCGAAGTTCGCACTCCGATGCAAGCTTGCGCCGACCACCAGCGACCCCTGACTCGTTGGGACCTTGTGGAGATAGGCGAGATGGCCGAGGGTCGTGCTACGGAGATCGTTGCTGCTGTTCGCAACGAGGTCGGGCGTCACGAACCGGAGATCATCCGACGTCGACAGCCCGGTGAGCGACCCGGAGATTGTCGAACTGGTGAGGTAGCCAAGGCCGGCAGGGTTTGCGAAGAGCGATGAAAAGTCTGCCACGCCGGCGTACGTTCCGGCTCCCGAGAGCCCGATCATGCGGGCGCCGATTGCGGGATCACGTTCCGACATGCGGAGCGCATCCTCTGCCGTCTGACCAAAGGCCTGGGGCGCAAGGAGGATGATGAAAAGCCCTGCGAGGAGGTGTCGTGTATATTTGATCGACATCATCGGGGTCACTTTTTGGACGGTATACGATTTCGCCAAGGCACAAAAAAGGCCCGCGCGTGGGCGCGGGCCCCTGCGCCTGTAGAAATTTCAGGCGATGAGAGAGGGATCAGTTGCCGCGGCGGCTGCTCCGGCTACTCGAGCCGGTGCTGCGTGAGCTCGAACTCGAGGAAGAGGACCTTACGCTCGACCCGCGAGACGACGACGAGCGGCTCGGTGCCGATCGGACGCTGCGAGTGCGGGAAGGCGTCTGGCGAGCCTTGGGCGCATTTGACCGCGACGGCGCCTGACGAGCTCTGGGCGTGTTTGACCGCGCCGGTGCCGCCTTCGTCCGCGTGCCGCTTGATCGGGCCGGCGTCGCTTGCGACCCGGAACCGCGGCTCGATGACGACGGACGGGCCGTGGAGCGCGGCTGCGTTGCCGGCTGGCGGCTGACGCTCGAGCCGCTATCGCTGCCCGATGCGCTTCTGATAATCGAACGCACAACGTCACGTGCCGATGGCGCGGCGCGCTCTCGAACCTCATTCGATGAGCGCGTGCCCTCGGAACTCGTACGTGCGGAAGATGAGCGGGCCGGAGCAGCGTTCTGCCGCGTCGGCGCGGCGTTCATCTGCGAATCCGCCGCATCATTACCACGCGATGACCTCGTGCGAGCAGGTTCCGACGAACGTGACGGAGTTGCTGAACGCGTGGCGGGTGTAGACGAGCGGGTCGGAGCCGTTGAGCGAGTCGCAGGTCGTTCGGAGCGCGTCGCAGGCGTCGACGATCGTGTGGCCGGTGCCTGGCCGCGCGACTCGCGTGTACTCGTACCCCGAACCTCATCCTGCGAGCCGGATGACGACCTCGTTCTCGTACCCGTCGACTCACGCGTCCCGGATGATCCACGGACGGTGCCGGTAGACGAACCGCTGCGCGTGGTGCGACCTACTTCACCCCGAGTTGAGGATCGTCCGGTATCGCCACGAACGGCATCCCCGCCGGAGCGCGCATCACGCGTCGAGCCAACTGCCGAGCGGCCCGTCGAACCACGAACGCCATCACCCCGAACTACCGTTCTGCCGTCACGGAAACCCGTATCCCCGCGCCCTATCGTGGCGCGACGCGGCTCGTAGTTGCGCGTGTCACGGATAATCACACCGGGATAGTCGTAACGCCATCCGCCATAATAGCCGAGCCGGCTGTAGGCGTAGCGCGGTGCCCATCCGTACTGATACGGGCGGTGCCACCATGAAGAGCCGTACGACGAGCCGAAGTTCAACGACAGGTGGAAGGATGCGCGCGGGTAGTACGGATCCCAGTGGTAATACGGATCGCTATAGAAGCCAACGTGGAAGTTGTTGTAGTACGGATCCCAGAAGTACGGGTCGTAATACGGCCGCGCGTAGTACCTGGAGAAGTACCTGCGGTAGGTCGTGGGACGATAAACGTCCTCGTAGTAGGGATCGCTTTCGTAGTAGTTGTGGACGACAACCTGGTCGTCGTACTCCTCTACCTCGACGTAGTCCGGCTCGTCATATCGGCTCGGCCGATCATCAACCGTGGCCAGCTGCGTATAGCAACCCGTCAGGCTGAGCAGCATCACGCCGAGAACACCAGTTAGGACCGGGAGGGAGTTCCATCGAGTAGGGGTGGCTTTGGATGCTGACATAATGAGGTCTCCTGCTTTGTTAAACACGCCCGCGCGGCGGGGGCCGATCCTGAATTTTGCTACGACATCCGTAGCGTTATGTTTAGCCGCGCATCTTCCCGCGGTGGAACCGGCCATCTACTCACGCTATATTCGCGCTGGCAGATTTGCTCGCTGCTTGAAATGACGGCAAAGACCGGACCGAAGCCGCACATCCGGTGAATCGCCGCGTATCTCCTGCCCTGCTTCCTCCTCTGTCCGAGATTCGACTCAACCCTGTCCTCTATGGCCGACGCTATCACGCCCAGAAGCGAGAACTATTCGCAGTGGTACATTGACGTGGTCCGCAACTCCAAACTCGCGGACCACTCGCCGGTTCGGGGGTCGATGATCATCCGGCCCAATGGGTATGCGCTCTGGGAGAACATGCGCGATGTGCTAGACGGGATGTTCCGCGAGACCGGGCACGAAAACGCATACTTCCCGCTGTTCATCCCGCAGTCCTTTCTGGCGCGCGAGGCCGAGCATGTTGAGGGCTTCGCAAAGGAGTGTGCCATCGTCACCCACTCGCGGCTAACCACTAACGATGCGGGCGAACTCATCGCCGATCCCGAATCGAAGCTCGAGGAGAACCTGATCGTCCGCCCGACGAGCGAGACCATCATCTGGGATTCGTTCAGCCGATGGATCCAGTCGTGGCGAGATCTCCCCATCCTCATCAACCAGTGGGCGAATGTCGTCCGATGGGAAATGCGCACGCGCCTGTTCCTACGGACGATGGAGTTCCTGTGGCAGGAAGGCCACACGGCGCACGCCACGCGTGAGGAAGCCATCGAGGAGGCGGAGCGCATGCTGGATGTCTACGCCACCTTCGCCGAAGAGTACATGGCGATGCCTGTTCTTCGCGGCCTCAAAACGGCGAGCGAGAGGTTCGCCGGCGCGGTCGAGACCTACTGCATCGAGGCGCTCATGCAGGATGGAAAAGCGCTGCAGGCGGGTACGAGTCACTTCCTCGGTCAGAACTTTGCGAAGGCGTTCGACTGCACGTATCAGACGAAGGATAACGAGCTCGAGTACGTGTGGGCGACATCGTGGGGCGTTTCGACGCGCCTCGTCGGAGCGCTGATCATGACGCACTCGGACGACCAGGGCCTCGTGCTGCCGCCGCGTCTTGCACCGACGCAAGCCGTCATCGTCCCGATTTATCGGAAGGACGAAGAGAAGGTTGTTGTGATGGAGGCGGCCGAAGCCGTCGAGCGCGAACTGAAGGATGCGGGCATCCGTGTGAAACTGGATGCGAGGGAGTCGCAGCGACCGGGCTGGAAGTTCAATGAGTACGAGGTGCAAGGCGTGCCGCTGCGTCTCGCGATCGGCCCGCGGGATGTAAAGAACGGCGTAGTCGAAGTCGCCCGACGCGATTCGCGGACGAAGCAGTCGGTGACTCGTGACGGAATCGGTGACCTGGTCTCGAACCTGCTCGGAGAGATCCAGCAAGGTCTTTTCGATCGCGCAAAGGCATTCCGTTCAGAAAACACGCACCGTGTCGATACCTATGAGGAGTTCAAGGAGGTTCTGGACGAGAAGGGCGGATTTATCGAAGCGCATTGGGACGGAACGGCCGAAACTGAGGCGCGCATCAAGGAGGAAACGAAGGCGACCATTCGCCTGATACCGCTGTCAGAGGAAAAAGAGCAAGGGCGGGATATGCTGACGGGCGCGCCGTCGGCACAGCGGGTTGTTTTCGCTCGCTCCTATTGAATTGATCGAGAGCGGATGACACGAGAAACGGTAGCCGGCGCAGAAACGGACAAGCAGGAGGCTGTAAACCGCGCGGCCGTCGTTATCTCCTATGTGATCAATCCGCTCATTATGCCGGTAATCGGCGTTGGCCTCGTCGCGTACTGGGGAGGCGGAACGGGCTCCGAGGTGGCGAGCGTCGCCCTGATCGGGAGCGTCTTCTTCGCCCTCATTCCGCTCGGCGTCGTATGGCTTCTGTTGCGACGAGGTCGGGTTGATTCACTCGACATCCGGATTCGCGAGAAGCGGCTCGTGCCCTTTGTTGCTGGTGTTGCATCATTCATAGGCGGCATGCTCGCACTTGGCGGCATCAGCACTCCGGCCGCAACGCTCATCCTCGCCCTGACGATTTGCATGATCGCCAACGCAGTCGTTCTCACCTTCATCACCCTGGCCTGGAAAATATCCGTGCACGGTGCCGGGATCGGCAGCCTGGTCGGCCTGCTACTTTTCCTGCGGCTCGTTCCCATCCTGCCTGAGAATCATTCTGCAGGTGCGCTCGACGCTGCGCTTGCGGCGTCTCTTGTCGCGCTTCCGGCGGTCCTCTGGTCACGCGTACATCTTCACGCACATTCACCCGGCCAGGCTGTTGCAGGAGCCGCGGCGGGTATCTTTCTTCCGCTGGTCGAATTATATTCGCTCTGGTCTGCCGGCATCCTTCTTCCGATCTGATTTTCTATCGAGGCAACGCTACGAACTCTTTATTTATGATCCGTCGCTCGTAGCGGCTCTATGCGTACCCTCAGCCTCGTATTACTTCTGGCCTTCATCCTGGCCGCCGCGCCCGCATCTTCCTTAGCGCAAAACTGGGGCACCGTCGCAGGGCGCGTCACTGATGCGTCTTCCGGCGAAACTCTCGAAGGCGTAACCGTCCTCATACAGGGGACGGATTTCGGCACCGCGACCGCGAGCGATGGCCGGTTCAGCTTTCGCCTTCCCACAGGCTCCTACGCCGTCCGTTTCTCGTTCATCGGCTATCAGGCGATAACCGATTCAGTCACCGTCCGGCGGGACGCCGTGACGGAGCTCGCTGTTCGCCTACTTCCCTCAACGTTCGAGCTGGATGAGGTCACGGTCGAGGAGCGACCGGTGACGGAGGTCGGTGTCTACGAACTCACGCCACGCGAAATCACGGATATCCCCTCGCCATTCCGTGGATTCCGTGCCCTCAAGGTGCTGCCGGGCGTCGCCACTAACAGTGAGATGACGAATCAATACTCTGTCCGCGGCGGCGGCTTCAACGAGAACCTGGTCTTCATCAACGGCTTCGAAGTTTTCATGCCGTTTCGGGTGCGGCAGGGCGAGCAGGAAGGGCTTGGTCTGTTCAATCCGGAAATGTCGCAGGGCGTGCGCCTGTACACGGGCGGTTTCCCCGCGCGCTACGGAGGCAAGCTCTCATCGGCACTGGAGATCGAATACGGCCCGCCTCGCGATAAACGGTTTTCGGCTTCAGCCTATGCTTCGCTTCTCGACGGCGGCGCTACGGTCGGGTATCGATCGCCCGGAGATCGTGCTGAGTTCGTTGCCTCCGCGCGGCGAGCCAGGGCGCAGCGATTCTTTGCCACACAGGAACGCAAAGGCGAATACGAACCGGACTACACGGACGTCCAGCTTGCCGGCTCCGTAGCGCTGGCGCATGGCCATCGAGTCGAGCTTCTGGGGATCTACGCCGACCATACGTTCGAACTCGAGCCCTCCAACCAGAAGACGTACTTCGGTATCGTAAGTACCGATCCGTCGCAGCCGTCGGATCTGCAGGCACTGTGGCTCAACTTCGAAGGTACTGAACGGGACCGCAGCGAGGTGCTCTTCGGTGGCGCTCGGCTCTACAACTCACTCTTGCCCGGCCTCAACATCGCGCATTCGCTGTCTTACTTCTCGACGCGGGAGGAGGAACGCTTCCATATCAGTGGCGAGGGTGTGCTCTATCAGGTGGATCCCGGCGGCGACCCAGGCAGCGGAAGCGGCCACTTCCCCACCGGCAATGCCCGCCAGGAGGATCGAGCATCGAATGATGTGCAGGTCGACATGCTGACGGCCGATGGTCGCTATCGACTGCTTGCCGGCCCCGGCGCCCTGGAAGCTGGATGGAGCGCACGGCGCCTCACGTTCGCGGATGCCATCGATGAGAAGGCGGTTGTCGTGGGGCCCAATGCTGAGGGAGAAACAGTGCGCGTGGTGATCGACAGTCTGCGTGATGCCGCCACGGTCTCGGCGAACCAGGTCGCAGCGTACACGCAGTACACGTACGCCTCGCTGGACGAACGGCTGATGATCACCGGTGGCGTGCGCACGGATTACTTCGACTTCAACGATGAGTGGACCGTCTCTCCGCGCCTGTCCGCCCGTTATGAAGCATCGGATCAGGTGACACTCAACGCTTCCGTCGGCGTCTACCATCAGGAGCCGACGTATCAGGAACTGCGCGGCAAGCCGAAGCCGGGCGAGGGGGTGCTCGGCTCGCTCAACCGCGACATCAAATCTCAGCGCTCCCTCCAGTTGGTAACCGGCATCGATTACTTCCTGCCATCTCGCCGGTTGTACCTGCGCGCCGAGGCTTACTACAAGCGCCTTTCCAACCTCATCTCCTATGACATCGAGAACGTGCGCGTGCGGTACTCGGGAGAGAATGACGCCCGAGGCTACACGTACGGATTCGACACGCAAATTCGCGGCGAGCTCGTGCCGGGGCTGGAAAGCTGGATCAACTACAGCTTCCTCGTCTCGCGCGAATCCTTCCTGCCGGCGTTTGTAGGTAATTATCGAGAAGGATCGATTCCGCGCCCGACGGACCAGCGCCACACCTTCTCCGTCTTCGTGCAGGATTACGTACCGGGTGATGAAACGTGGAAGCTCCACCTCCGCGGGCTGTTCGGAAGCGGCCTTCCTTACACTCCGCCTGTCGAAGGTCCAAAGCTGGGTAATCTCGTGCTTCAGATCCCCGGACCGCGGTCATCGGCCCGGTTCACCGAGTACATGCGTGTGGATCTCGGCGTCACCAAGACAATCTATGTGACGGGCGACAGCGACGGCGGCGTGCGCCTCAATCTGACTGGCGAGTTGCTGAACGCGTTCGATATGGTGAACACCGTCGCGTATTCGTGGGTGCCGGGTGGTGATGGCGTGTGGCGCCGCATCCCGACGCGCTTGACGCCGCGGACGATCAACGTGCGAGCCAGACTCGAATTCTAACGCTTCCCGATCGTCCCGTACTTGCTCAGACGATGCGCCATGCGCGCAGGCTCGGGCAATTTGAACCGCGGCGCCGCTGCAAGTGCGATGTCGATGGCGTCGGCCAGCGACGTGCGGTGGCCGGCACTGACGAAGATCGGCTTCACTCCAACACGGGTGCGGAGCACAGCGCCGATCTGTTCGTCGTGATGCATCAGAGGCGCGAAGGCACCTCGTTTATCGGGAGGGTCGTCATGCGTGCCGACGAGGCGCGTCTTGGCGACGCCGATGCAAGGGTGATCGAGGATCAGCCCGAGATGTGCCGCCAGCCCGAACCGTCGTGGATGGGCGACGCCCTGGCCATCCGTCATCAGAACATCCGGCAGAACATCGAGCCGGTCGAGCACAGGTAAGAGCACCGGGATCTCGCGGAAGCTCAGCAATCCGGGTACGTACGGAAACGGCACCGGCATCTCATGGCGATGGAACTCGACCACCTCAAAATCCGGCAACGACACGATCACGACAGCCGCAGCAGCGACCTTCTTCCGAATACTGACGTCGATGCCGCCGATGGTCTCGATGTTGCGCTGAAGTGGCGAGAGCTGCACCTCCGGCGCAAGCTCACGTTGCAGAACGACTGCTTCCTTAGGCGTTATATCCCACCGGTGCGCGCGCCGCACATGGCGTCCCAATCCATTATCTCCCATCATCACCCACTGATAATCACCGCGTCCCCGGCTCTTCCATAAATACTTCTCTTCGTGGAAGATACGCCGCGAACGACAACGAGCTTTCCTCGGACGTTGAATTGCGCGCGATCTCGTCGACCTCGTGCAACCCGGCTGATGATTTATCAGATACGGCTCCTCGCTCAACCTGACTCGCGGAGCGTGTCAGCCGTCAGCGGCGATGCTCTTGCAGAGACGTAGTGCAGAGGTAGCGGGATTCAGATCCACCAGCATGATTGTGCAGACAACTGTTCCGTCCTGGAACGACGGCATCTGGTCTGTCTTCACGTCCTGAACCCCGATCGTCGCTTCGTATCCTGACGTCTGCACATAGGAAGCCAGCTCGGAGCAGATCGCTTTGCTGTCGAGCCCACGCCGAAAGGCCATCGTTGCGATTCCCTGCATCCGCTCCTGGATGTGCGGCAGCGTCGGGTTCAGCACCTGCACAATGGGTGGAAACCGGTGCTCCGACGCCGTCTCCCGCCCGATCGCAGCGCGATCTGGGCGCGGGACGAGGCGAAGCACGGGCCGATTCTCTTCGTTCGAGTCGCTGATCATGTTGTCGCTTCTTCTTCCGAATTGATTCCCGCTCTCTTATCGGACGGCCGTGCCCGTGCTTAATCCGCCGATCAACTATTCAAATTCAGTAAGCAGGCGGCGAATGCTCGAACGCGAACCTTCAGCCCTCCAACTTTTAATGAAGAGAGCCCGCGGTTCGACTTGATTGGGACCCCGACCCAGCGAGAGCGTTGACAGGTCCACGATGCCGGGCCTATATTTCAGGTTCGCATCAAAATGGGTCCTTAGCTCAGTTGGTTAGAGCGCTACGTTGACATCGTAGAGGTCGGTGGTTCGAATCCACTAGGACCCACTTCCGACGCCCACGCATCATGCACCATTACGAATATCATGCCGCGCGCCGAACGTTTAGCCACGGCGGCGCGATGCTCTTCCTCCTCGGTTGATTGCATTCCCTGGCGCACATGCTGCGCGTCGCTGATCGATTTTCTGAGCGCCCTCACGTTTGACGGGCGCTTTTTTGTTGCACCTCTCTCTCGCATTATCGGATCGGAAAGATGGCAGAACAGATCCAGATCACCCTTCCCGACGGCTCATCGCACACCTTCGATCGCGGGGTGACGGGATATGATATCGCCTCGCACATCTCGAGCGGTCTTGCGCGTCAGGCGCTTGCGGTTAAGGTGGATGGGCGCGTGCGCGACCTCGATATGCCGATCGAGAACGATGCCTCGGTTCAAATCCTGACCTGGAACGACGCTGAGGGAAAATCGACGTTCTGGCATTCGACGGCGCACCTGATGGCGGAGGCGCTGGAGGCGCTTTATCCGGGCGTCAAGTTCGGAATCGGGCCGTCGATCGAGAACGGCTTCTATTATGACGTCGACCTCGGCGATCGGAAGCTCTCGACGGAGGATCTCGAGGAGATCGAGGCTAAGATGCGGGAGCTTGCGAAGCGGGACGTCCGGTATGAGCGGCGAAACGTGTCGAAGGATGAGGCCCTCGACTACTTTCGTGAAAAGGATGATGAGTACAAGCTCGAGCTGATCGATGAACTCGCTGACGGCACCATCAGCTTCTATAAGCAGGGAGATTTTGTCGATCTCTGCCGCGGGCCGCACATCCCGACGACCGGCGCCATCAAGTATCCCAAACTGCTCAACATTGCCGGAGCCTACTGGCGCGGCGATGAGAAGCGCCCTCAGCTGACGCGCATCTACGGCATCAGCTTCCCCAAGAAAAAGGAACTCGACGAGTACCTCGAGCGCCTCGAACTTGCGCGCCAGCGTGATCATCGAAAGCTTGGGAAGGAGCTTGAGCTGTTCACCTTCAGCAAGATGGTCGGGCCGGGCCTCCCGCTCTGGCTGCCTCGCGGAGCTGTGCTTCGCGAAACGCTTGTGCAGTTTCTGAAAGAGGAGCAGCTTAAACGCGGCTACGAGCCCGTCGTTACGCCGCACATCGGGCGCCTCGAGCTCTACCGCACGAGCGGGCACTTTCCGTATTACCGCGAGAGCCAGTTCCCGCCGATGATCGAGGAAGGTGATGAAGGTCATGAACAGGAGGAAGGTTACCTGCTCAAGCCGATGAACTGCCCGCATCACATCCAGATTTATGCGGACAAGCTGCATTCGTATCGGGATCTGCCCGTGCGCCTCGCTGAGTTTGGCACCGTCTACCGGTACGAACAGTCTGGTGAGCTCGGTGGCCTGACGCGCGTACGCGGCTTCACGCAGGATGACGCCCACATCTTCTGCACCGATGAGCAGGTCAAGCAGGAGTTCAAAGACGTAATCGAGCTGACGTTGAAAGTTTTATCGGCGCTAAACTTCACCGATTTCAAGGCGCAGATTTCCCTCCGCGATCCCGAGAACAAGGACAAGTACGTCGGCGGCGACGAGCAGTGGGATAGGTCGGAGCAGGCAATTCGTGAAGCGGCAGCCGAAATGGGGCTCGAGGCGGTGGAGGAAATCGGCGAGGCAGCGTTTTACGGTCCGAAGCTGGACTTCATGGTCAAGGACGCTCTCGGCCGTGAATGGCAGCTCGGCACCGTGCAGCTCGACTACAACCTCCCAGAACGTTTTGAACTGACATACGTCGGCGCCGACGACCAGCGCCACCGTCCGGCGATGATCCACCGCGCGCCGTTCGGTTCACTAGAGCGGTTCATCGGCGTGTTGATCGAGCACAGCGGTGGCAACTTCCCGACGTGGTTGGCGCCCGTTCAGGTGACTGTGCTGCCCATCGGGAACGACTTTCACGACTACGCGAACGCGGTCCTGAAGCAGCTCCGTGCGGCGGGCTTCCGTGCCGAAGCGGATCTTCGGAATGAGAAGATCGGCTACAAGATTCGCGAGGCCGAGATGCAGAAAGTGCCGTACATGCTCGTCGTCGGGCAGAAGGAGGTCGACTCGGGCGGCGTTGCCGTTCGACGCCACGGTCAGGGGGCGCAACAGACGGTTTCGACAGGCGATTTCATCGAGACACTCCGCCGTGAAGTCGACGCTGAGCTCGACAGGAACTGAATCGTCTATCGCTCGAGCGGCGCAGCCGAAACCTGACGCCCTGCTTTAGCGTGAAAATCGACCGCCGACGCATTTGTGCCGGTGGGACGATCCATATTTATCTACAACCAATGAGAGTGAGCCATCGCAACTAAAGTTCGCATCAACGAAGAAATACGGGGCCCAAAGGTCCGCCTTGTCGAGCCCAATGGCGATCATGGGGTTTACGATGTCGATGAGGCGCTGAGGCGCGCACGCAATTATGAACTCGACCTGGTCGAGATTGCGCCTTCGGCCCGCCCGCCGGTTTGCAAAATCATCGACTACGGCAAGTACCGGTACGAGCTCCAGAAGAAGGAGAAGGAAGCGCGTAAGAAGTCGCAGAACGTGCAGATGAAGGAAGTACGTTTTCGGCCGCATACCGACACGCACGACTTCGACTTCAAAACGAAGCACGCGCGCGGATTTCTCGACGACGGCAACAAGGTCAAAGCCTGGGTCCAGTTTCGCGGCCGGGACATCATCTATCAGGATCAGGGGATGGACATTCTGCGCCGCTTTATCGAGGAACTGCAGGACGTCGCGAAGATCGACCAGCCGCCCCGGATGGAGGGTCGCCGGATGACGACGATCCTCGCGCCCAGCAAGAAGAAATAGGGCGTTCACGGTAAATTCCCCGCCCTTGCGCTGCTCCGGCCACGTCCGCATTTGTATCACGGCGGTCGTGGCCGTATTTTTCTGAACTACATGAGCGCCGGCGTCGTTGTACCGGCACATGACATTTCGAAGTTTTGCGAGGTCGATATGCCCAAGATGAAATCAAGTAGCGGCGCCAAGAAGCGTTTCAAGGTTACCGCGACCGGGCGCGTCAAGCGTAAGAAGGCGTTCCGCAGTCACATCCTGACGAAGAAATCTCCGAAGCGTAAGCGCAATCTTCGCAAGGATACGCTGGTCAACAAAGCGGATGCCGCTCGCGTCAAGCAAATGATCAGCGGCTGAGTTCAGCCGCCGGATCGAGTCTCTTAAGAAGTCTACATAATTAGGAAGTCATGCCACGCGCAAAGAACAGCGTCGCCTCCCGCCGCCGCCGCAAGAAGGTTCTCAACATGGCGAAAGGCTACTGGGGCCGCCGCAGCAAGGTCTACACCGTAGCCAAGAACGCGGTTGACAAGGCGCTTCAGTACCAGTACCGGGACCGCCGGCAGCGTAAGCGTCAGTTCCGCCGCCTTTGGATCGCACGCATCAACGCGGCCGCTCGTCAGAATGGCACGAGTTACTCGCGTCTGATGGGTTCACTCCGGAAGTCGAACGTCGACCTCAACCGGAAGGTGCTTGCCGATCTCGCGGTTCACGACCCGCAGACGTTCACGAAAGTTGTGGACCACGCGAGCTGAGCCGTGAACGCCGCGCGCATTTCCAGTTGTTCGTTTACAAGCTCCTCACCCGTCGACGAACGGAGGTAGGAGCACGTCCGAACATCGGAATCCTCTACGAAATCCCGCCCCTGTTCGTCAGGCCCGGCGGGATTTTCTGTATCATCCAACCCTCATTCTCAGGCACGCCGACCGCTACTCATGCATGACGCCATCGACGAACTGACGAGAGACATCGAGGCCACGTCCATCGAAACCGAAGAGGATCTGGAGTCCTTTCGCATTCGATACCTCGGGCGCAAGAGCGGGCATGTTACGGACCTCTTCAAGCAGATCTCCAGCGTCCCTCCCGCCGAACGCAAGGAGTTCGGGCAGCGCGTCAACGCACTCAAGCAGCTCGCCGAGACGCGCATCGAGTCTGCTCGGGAGCGGCTTCAGCAAGAGCAGGATACGCAACGACTCGACATCGACCTGTCGATGCCGGGCCGCAAGCCACGACGCGGCACCATCCACCCGCTCTCGCAAACACTCGATGGCATCCGGTCAATCTTCGAGAGCTTCGGATTCGGGGTGGCATACGGCCCCGAGATCGAAGACGACTGGCACAACTTCTCCGCGCTCAACTTCCCACCGGATCATCCGGCGCGGGACATGCAGGACACCTTCTTCATCGAGGCGCCTTCGGATGACGACGGCGGCATCGTCCTCCGTACACATACATCGCCCGTTCAGATTCGCGTGATGGAGGAAGAAAAGCCACCGATTCGGGTGATCGTTCCGGGCCGGGTTTATCGAAACGAATCACTCTCCTATAAATCGTTCTGCCTCTTCAATCAGGTTGAAGGACTCTATGTGGATGAGGGCGTGACGTTCGCCGATTTGAAGCAGATGTTGCACCTGTTCGCGCGGGCGATGTTTGGCGATGACGTCCGGATGCGTTTTCGCGCGAGCTACTTCCCCTTCACAGAGCCGAGTGCCGAAGCGGACATCTGGTGGGAGAATCCTGATCACCCCGATGGCGGCGCGTGGCTTGAAATCCTTGGCTGCGGGATGGTCGACCCGAACGTCCTGGCCAATGTCGGCATCGATCCCGAGCGCTACACCGGCTACGCATTCGGCATGGGCGTCGATCGCATCGCCATGCTGCGTTACGGCATCGACGACATCCGCATCCTCTACGAGAACGATCTGCGATTCCTGCGCCAATTCTGAGCGCCACCGGCACCTGATGATTTACTGCTTCCCATGAACATTTCCGTCGACTGGTTACGAGAGTACGTCGATTTCAACATCCCGACACATGAACTCGCCGAACGCCTTACGATGGGCGGGCTGGAGGTGGAGGACGTCGAGCACATTGGGTCGGATTTTGAAGGCGTGCTCGTTGGCGAAGTACTCGCGGTTAATGAACATCCGAACGCTGATCGCCTCAGTATCTGCCGGGTTGATGTAGGCGATGATGCGCCGCTGAGCATCGTGTGCGGCGCGCCTAATGTTGCTGCCGGTCAGAAGGTGCCGGTGGCGACGGTTGGGACGACGCTTACCGCTCCGGCACGTGATGGGGATGATGCGCCACGATCGATGAAGATCAAGCGGGCGAAGATCCGGGGAGCCGAATCAAACGGCATGATCTGCTCGGAAAGCGAACTCGGCATTTCCGACAACCATGAGGGAATCATGGTTCTGGATGATGCTGCGACGCCAGGCACACCATTCGAACGTTATTTGCGTGAGAGAGGCGTGCCGTCTTCGGATGCCGTTCTTGACATCGCCATCACGCCGAATCGTCCGGACGCGACGAGCCATTTCGGCGTAGCAAGGGACGTTGCAGCATTAACGGGCGCGTCATTTGCGCGCCCGAATGTCGCACTTCCACCGACGACGCCTTCTTCCCATGAAGGCATTTCGATTGATATCCAGGCGCCCGACATGTGCAGGCGGTATGTCGGGCTCGTCGTGCGCGGAGTTGAGGTCGCGGAATCACCACAGTGGCTGCAACAGCGGTTGTCGGCGATCGGATTGCGGCCCCGCAATAATGTTGTCGATGTCACCAACTTCGTGATGTATGAGTGCGGGCAGCCGCTGCACGCATTCGACCTCGATCGATTGGCCGGACCCGCCATCGAAGTGCGCGCGAGCAAGGGCGGGGAGCAGTTTGTCACGCTCGATGATCGCGAGCATACGCTGCCGGAGGGCACGCTGCTCATCTGTGACGCCGAAAAGCCGGTCGCGCTGGCCGGGGTCATGGGTGGCCAGAACTCAGAGGTATCGGACACGACGACGGACATCCTAATCGAAAGCGCGTACTTCGACCCGACAACCGTTCGTCGCGCGGCGAAGAAGCTGTCGATCCAGACAGATTCATCGTACCGCTTCGAGCGCGGTGTTGATGCTGGCGGACAGCTCTGGGCCGCCGCTCGCGCTGCCCAACTGATCGTAGAGCTCGCCGGAGGTACCGTCGCGGAGCGCGCAATCGATGTCCATCCGAATCCCGTTCCCACACGATCCTTGCGCGTACGCCCGGCGCGCGTGAACAGCATCCTTGGCATCGAGATCGATCGGGATGAAATGTCGCGCCTGCTGACGTCGATCGGGTTCGATGTTAATGAAACATCGGAGGGAGAGTTGGAATGCGTCGTGCCGAGTTTCCGACCGGACGTCGAGCGGGAAATCGACGTCATCGAAGAGATCGCCCGCCTCTACGGCTACGACCGGATTCCTGAGCCGGTGCAGTCGAACGTATCGAACGTTGTAGTACGCCGCGAACCATCCGACGAGCTCCGGCGCCTCGTTCGCGACCGCCTCGCCGGTGTGGGCTTTCACGAGCTTCACACGAACAGCATGCTGCGCGTGGAAACGGCCGAACGCTTTCATGCTCCTCCGCTTGCGCGCGGCACCACGAACGGAATCGTGGAGACGCTGAATCCAATCTCGCGCGAGATGGCGGCTCTGCGCCCGTCCCTCCTGCCCGGCGTGCTGCAGGTGATGGGCTTCAACCAGAATCACGGCCAGAGTGGGCTGACGTTCTTCGAGTTCGGGCATGTCTTCGCGCGGGGCGAATCACCCCGAAACGTTTTGCCGGCGTATCGTGAACGCGATCATCTTCTGATCGCGGCGACCGGCGCGTACGTTGCTGATGGATGGTCGACAGACGAACGCGAGGCCGACATCTTTGACATCCGCGGTGTGGTTGAGCTTCTGCTTGAGGTACTGGATGTCGAACCGGTCGAGTTTGTGCCGGTGCACGACTCCACAGCGCTATCTACTTATCACATCGAGCTTCGCCGAGACAGTGACGTAATCGGGATCATCGGGCGGCTCAGTGACGATGTGGCCGGCACGTACGACATCGACACGCCGGTCTTCTTTGCGGAGATCGAATGGGAAGCGTTAGCCGATCTGGCCAAGACCGATCGCCGGTTCGAGAGTGTCTCGCGATACCCAGTCGTAGAGCGAGACATCGCCATCGTCGTAACGCGCGATCGCGCGGCGTCTGATCTGGAGGAACTCATCCGGCGCGAAGGCGGCCCTCTACTTCAGGATGTCATGCTGTTTGATCTCTACGAAGGTGATCGCATTCCCGCGGGCACACGCAGCCTCGCATACAAACTCCGCTTCGGTGCAGGCCGCACGCTCACAGATCGCGAAGTGGATGAGCGGATCGCCGCTATCACTTTGCGGCTGAAGGAGGATTACGGTGCTGAATTAAGGCATTAGTTTATATATTCACGGTTCGCGTGGCCTCGACCTCATCAGGAGCTTCAACATGCGGCCGTCACAGTCCGATTCGGGCTCTGCAGCCAGAAAATCGACGTCGTCGAAGCAGACCGGTTCTGCGGGTCCGGCTGATGGACGGGTGATGCTTGAAACGCTCCGCACTCGCGTCCGGGCGGCTGTTGATGAGATCGTCCGTTTGCGAAACGAGAACGAAACGCTACGTCGGCGTCTGGATGACGTGCGTTCACAGCCGCGGGTCGACCGGGATGCTATTGTCTTGAACGTCGATCAGAGTCCGGAAGAACTGCGGCGCGCCATCGAGAGCTACATCGAGCTGCTCGACCAGTACATCGGCAGCCAGGACTGAGGTCAACGTGTCCCGCACTCTACGCGTAAATATCCTCGACCGCGAGTACGTCCTGCGGGTCGAGCGCGAAGAAGACGCCCGGCTGACGCGCGAAATCGCGGACTACGTCGATGCCAAGATGCGCGCCTTCCGCAGGAGCCATCCTGAAAGACCGGAGCTTACGACTGCCGTCATCGCGGCTCTCGCCATCGCAGAGGATCTATTTGCTGAAAAGGAAGCTTCAGCCTCCCTCTTGAAGGCGCTCCAATCGGCCACAGAGGACGTCACGGCACAACTCGACCAGGTTCTCGGCGACGACTGAACGTCGGCGCAATGTTCACGGAACTGCCCCCCGAAGCGCCTGATATAACTTGCCGCTTCGAAAGAAGCCTTCTCATGTTGCCTGTGGCCTTTGCATAAAAGAACCTGACGGTTATGCAAATGGGAGCCACCCTTCGAGTCTGGACAACAGGCCTCATCCCGCACCGCGGGATTCGTCATATGACGGACAGTGGACGTTGAAAGGACTTGAGCGGCGCCCACATTGGATGAAAGAGGTTCTTTAATCCACTTGCTGCGGGCGCATGAGACCTATTAGCCCCGGTGGATGACGGCATTCGTCATCCTATCGGGGCTTTTTGGTTGTTTATTCCTTCCTTCAGATCTGCTATCATCTATCGGCGGGAGGGTGCGCCTTCCCGATTGTCACGCAGATCAAAACACGATCCACATATGGAAGCAACTACGGTTATTTTGATAGCCGTAGTGGCCATTGGTGCAGGCATTGCCATCGATAGATTCCTTCTGGCGCGGATCGGCCGCAGCCGGATTGCCACCGCTCGGGAGGAAGCTCGACGCATCGTCGACGACGCAAAACGGGAAGCACAAACTCATCGCGAGTCCTATCGACGTGAAATAGAAGCCGAACTGTCCGACCAGCGATTGACGCTGGACAGGGAAAGGGAGGAACACCAGCGGTCACTGCGCAAGCTCAAAGACAAGCTCGAACGCCGCCACGACAAGCTGAGCCGGCGCTCGGATCGTATCCAGGAGCGCGAACAACTGCTCCAGCAGGCGACGGAAGCAGTCGAGAACCTTCGACGCGAGGCACGCCGAAGCCATCAGCAGGCAGAAACGTTGCGTACCGATGCAGCCACGCTTCTGGATGACGTGCGCGAACAACGATCGGCGCTCGACCAACGGCAGCAGGAAATCGAACTGCGAAGCGAAGAGCTTGCCCTGCAGAAGCATCGAATCGATGAACTCGCGGCGGAGCAGCTCCGCAAGCTCGAACACGTGTCAGGGATGACGCAGCGGGAGGCGCGCGAAGCCCTTGTCGAGCAATTCGTTGAGGAAGCTCGGCTCGAGTCTTCGTCGAAGATCAAGGAGATCCGGGATGAAGCGCGGCTTCGTTCCAACCGTGAAGCGCGGAAGATCATCCTGACAGCCATCCAGCGAACCGCGGCCAGCCACGCGATCGAGAACACGGTCTCGGTCGTCAACATCCAATCCGATGAGATGAAGGGTCGCATCATCGGGCGGGAAGGGCGGAATATTCGAGCCTTCGAGGCAGCCACGGGCATCGAGGTGATCGTGGATGACACGCCGGAAGCCGTCATCCTGTCGGGATTTGATCCGGTACGGCGTGAGGTCGCGCGCCTGGCGCTGATTAAACTTGTCCAGGACGGGCGGATTCATCCGGCGCGCATCGAGGAAGTAGTCGAGAAGATGCGGGAGGAGATGGAAGAGGAGATCATCGAAACCGGCGAGCGCACCGTCATCGATCTGAACCTCCACGGCTTGCATCCGGAGCTGATTCGACTCATCGGCAGGATGCGCTACCGGGCGAGCTACGGCCAGAATCTTCTCGCTCACTCAATCGAAACGGCGCGCATCGCATCACTGATCGCGGCGGAGCTTAATCTGGACGTGGCCAAGGCGCGCCGAGCGGGTCTGCTTCATGACATCGGGAAGGTCGTCGAGGAGGATATCGAGAGCCCTCACGCGATTGTGGGCATGGAGTACTGCCGGAAGTTCAAGGAGGATGACGAAGTCAGTAATGCCGTCGGTGCGCATCATGACGAGATCGAAATGACGACGCTGATCGCACCTATCGTGCAGGCTGCCGATGCCATTTCGGGCGCAAGGCCGGGCGCGCGGCGCGAGGCACTCGAGGCTTACATCAAGCGTCTGGAGAAGCTCGAGGCGCTCGCGGGGTCGTTTAACGGAGTCGAGCGCGTGTATGCGATCCAGGCGGGGCGCGAAATCAGAGTCCTCGTAAACCACGACCTCGTTTCGGATGCCCATGCCGAACAGCTTGCGGCGGACATATCGAACAAGATCCAGACGGAGATGCAGTATCCCGGCCAGATCAAGGTGACGGTGATCCGGGAAGTGCGGTCGGTGTCTTATGCCAAGTGAGAAATGGGAAGAATGGACGCGCGGCAGTGGAAAGTGCGCGCGTCGGCGGCGTCTACCGATTCCGATGTAGCCTCAGAAACGAGACACGGACTCTCTCGGGAGCAGGATTCTTCTGTCTCAAGCATGAGCGGCGAGTTCCGCTCATGGCCCGGAGGGGCCGGATCTGATCGAAAGCTGCCTTGTATTGCTGGCTGAATGTTAAACGGCCAGGCGCAGCCACTCGAGCATCTCATCCCTTCCTCTGCCTGATTTTGCGGATGTCTGGATTACCGGCACCTCGAGTGCAAACCTGGCCAGAGAGTCCTGCACGCGGCGGAGGCTCTTTGCGCGCTCGTTCCCCGAGATCTTATCCGATTTCGATAGCGCGACAACGTACGGGAACGGAAGCCCCAGCATCTGCTCCATCAGCGCCTCATCGAGTTCAGTCGGTGCGTGACGTGCATCGATGACGTGCACCAGCAACCGCAGCTGGTCGCGTTCGCTCAAGTACGACGAGATCAGCCGGACCCACTTCTCACGCTGCGACCGCGATATCTTCGCATAGCCGTAACCCGGCAGGTCGACGAGGTGGAACGCTTCGTTGATCAGGTAGAAGTTGAGCTCCCGCGTCTTGCCGGGCGTCCCACTCGCGCGCGCCAGATTTTTCCGGCCAAGAATCATGTTCATGAGGGAACTCTTCCCCACATTCGAACGCCCCGCGAAAGCGATCTCTGGAAGATCCGACTCTGGAAGCTGCTTCCGCGACGTGAACCCTCCTACAAACGTTGCCGAATGAACAATCATGATTGTAGCTCGCAAAAAAGGGGCTCCCGAAGATCATCGAGAACCCCTTTTCGAATCGTACCCAGATCAGAAACTTACGCCGCGGCGAGATGCGACTTCACCGTCTCCCCGATTAGCGCGGGGTTCTTGACGACAACGGCTCCGGCCGCTTCGAGCGCCGCAAACTTGTCCTCAGCCGTTCCTTTGCCGCCGGAGATGATCGCTCCCGCGTGGCCCATCCGGCGTCCCGGAGGCGCAGTCCGACCGGCGATAAATGCAAAGACCGGCTTAGACATCTCACGGATGTATTCGGCGGCCTCCTCTTCCGCGCTTCCGCCTATCTCACCGATCATTACGACGGCTTCCGTCTGATCATCCTGCTCAAACAGACGCAGAGTGTCGATGAAGCGCGTTCCGATGATCGGGTCGCCGCCGATGCCGACGGCCGTGCTCTGGCCGAGCCCCTGCCGCGTAAGCTGATCCACGGCCTCGTACGTGAGCGTACCTGAGCGTGAGACGAGCCCGATAGGCCCTTCGCTGAAGATCATCGCCGGCATGATTCCAACTTTCGCCTGACCCGGCGTGAGCACGCCCGGGCAGTTCGGCCCGATGAGACGCGCGCCCTTATTCTGGACGAAGGCGTAGACGCTGGCCATGTCCGTTATCGGAATGCCTTCCGTGATGCAGATGATGACCTCGATTCCCGCGTCTGCTGCTTCGAGAATCGCATCGGCAGCGAACGGAGGTGGCACGAAGATGATCGACGTGTTGGCGCCCTCCTGCTCCACCGCCTCCGCAACCGTGTTAAATACGGGACGATCGAGGTGGCTCTGGCCGCCCTTTCCAGGCGTGACGCCGGCGACGAGCGTCGTTCCGTACTCGATCATCTGGCCGGAGTGGAACGAGCCTTCCGAGCCCGTAAAGCCCTGGACGACGAGGCGCGTGTTGGCGTCAACAAGAATGCTCATGTGTCTGAGATCTGAAGAGTAGAATGATCTGCCGATGAGGGGCGGAAGATAAGACGGTGGTCGAAAAGAATCGTTCGCGGCTCAGGAGGCGGCTCCGATCTTCATCAGTGCGTCACCTGCTCGAAGCAGCGTCTCCTCGCCGAAGTGCGGGCCGATAAGCTGCAGCCCGATCGGCAGGATGCCGGATTCCATGACCGCCGGCACGACGAGCGCGGGCACACCCGCAAGGCTCGCGGTCACAGTAAACACGTCGTTGAGGTACATCTCGAGCGGATCCTGCGACTTCTCGCCAAGCTTGAAGGCAGTCGATGGATTCGCTGGTGCGAGGATGATGTCGACATCTGAAAACGCCCGCTCGAAATCCCGACGGATAAGTGTCCGGACGCGCTGAGCCTTGGCGTAATACGCATCATAGTAGCCCGAGGAGAGCACGTAGGTGCCAAGCATGATGCGTCGCTTCACCTCATCACCGAAGCCCTCGGACCGGCTGGCCGTGTAGAGTTCTTCGAGGGGCGCCAGGTCGCTGGTCGTGGAAGAACCATCGACTTGTTTTGCGCGATAGCCGTACCGGACACCGTCGTACCGCGCGAGATTGCTCGATGCTTCGGCTGTCGTAAGGATGTAGTAGGTCGCGATGCCGTAGCGCGTGTGGGGAAGTGAGATCTCCGAGACGTCGGCTCCGGCTTCGCGAAGCTGTTCGGCCGCATCGTCGAGCGCCTGTTGCACATCGGGATGTATGCCCTGCAGTGCAAACTCTTTCGGAACTCCAAATCGAAGCCCCGTGAGATCTCGCGACAGGATGTCGGAATAGATCGGAACGTCAACCGGTGCCGTTGTGCCGTCGCGTTCGTCCGAGCCCGCCATCACCTCCATCATAAGCGCCAAATCCTCGACCGATCGCGCCATGGGCCCGATCACATCGAATGACGAGGCGTTCGCCACCGCACCGTAGCGGCTTACCCGACCGTAGGTTGGCTTGAGAGCGGATATTCCACAGAATGATGCCGGCTGCCGGACGCTTCCTCCCGTATCCGTGCCGAGCGCCGTGTGGCAGAGCCCGGCAGCAACCGCAGCGGCGGATCCACCGGAGGATCCACCAGCAACGCGAGACTCATCGAATGGATGACGAACCGGCCCGAAGTACGAGGTCTCGCCGGAGGAGCCCATCCCAAACTCATCACAGTTGGTGCGCCCGATGATGATAGCGCCGGCTTGCAGGAGTCGTTCGATGACCGTGGCACTGAAGAGCGACGTAAAGCCTTCGAGCATGCGCGAGCCGCACGTAACGGTCCTCCCCTCCTCCACGATCATATCCTTAACGGCGATGACCATGCCGTGGAGAGGTTTCATCTCATCACCACGTTCGCGCCCGGCGTCGAGCGCGGCAGCGCGCTCCATTGCGCCTTCTTCATCAACCGAGATGAATGCGTTTAAGCGCGCGTTTTCCTTCCGGATGCGCTCCAAAAAAGATGAGACCAGCTGCTGACAACTGGTCTCTCCGGAATCCAGCGCCGGACGGATCCCGGCGTAGGTAGAAGCATGCATGCCGCGCGGCTCGTTTACTGCGGGATGAATCGGAAAGTGGGATTATCCTTCGCTGCTGCCCGGATTGCTTGCCTGCCGCGGCTCCGGCTGCTCCTCGCGCATCTCGTAGGATTCGCCGCGTGGCGTTGGAGCCTGTGCGGGCGGGCGCGGCTGCTGAACGCGCGGCTGATGATCGTCCAGCGACATCTCCGCACTGATCTCACGCGTGGCGTCTTTGAACTCGCGGATGCCTTTGCCGAGACCGCGCGCAATCTCAGGAATTCGTTTCGCCCCGAAAAGCAGCAAAACAACGAGGAAGATGACGAGCATCTCAGGAATTCCAGGCATACTCATGGCTGAATGAGGCTAAAGGTCAGGGCATCGCAGGCGTTCAATGCGATCTGATCACCGAAACGTAACGTCCAGGCGCTGGTTCCGATTATCGCGGTTGGCACGTCCGGCCGGTTGTGGTAGTTTCCGCCTCCCATCCCGAACAAGCATCATCCGTACAATGCCCGCTCCAGACGACGCGATCACGCTCGAGGAAGTACATTCATGGCCGAAGGCGGAGCTTCACTGCCACCTCGATGGCTCGCTCCGGCTCAGTACGATGCTCGACATCGCACAGAAGGAAGGCCGCAATGACGTCCTGCCATCACACTCCGGGGAGGAGCTCGAGGCTCTTCTGAAACAGATCGATGAGTCGGACACACTGGAGGCTTATCTCGACTGGTTCCGATATTCGATCCCGCTGATGCAGACGCGGGAATCGCTCTCACGGATCGCTTATGAACTCGCGGAAGACTGCGCGCGCGAAAACGTTCGGTACGTTGAAGTACGTTACGGTCCTATCCTGCACACGGAAGAAGGGCTGTCGCTTGAAGCGGTGAACGACGCGGTTCTGGATGGTTTGAAGACGGCTGAGCGCGATTTCGGAATCCGTACGGGCGTGATCATCTGTGGTCTGCGCGATCGCTACGAGAGTGCCTCGCTTCGCCAGGCGGAGCTTGCCGCGGCGTATCGCGGGCGGGGCGTCGTCGGATTCGACCTCGCGGGAGGCGAGGCGGGCAATCCTCCGAAACATCATCTGCACGCGTTCTATTATGCGCGCAACCAACTGCTCAACCTGACGATTCACGCCGGAGAATCGTGGGGGCCCGACTCGATCCGTCAGGCGCTGTTCTTCTGCGGTGCACATCGTATCGGCCACGGAACGACCCTGCACGAAGATCCCGACCTCCTGCAGTACTTCGTCGACCACCAGATCCCACTGGAAATTTGCCCGACGAGCAACGTTCAGACGCATGTGGTGCCGAGCCTGGATGAGCATCCGATGCGGAAGTACATCGATGCCGGCGTTCCCGTGACCATCAATACTGACAATCGCTTGTTCAGCCGGACTTCATCTTCTGAGGAGCTCTATCGCACCTGCCAGGCGCTCGAGCTGGACCGCGATGAGCTGGTGGACATCGTCCTCAACGGCTTCATGCACGCGTTTCTGCCGTGGGACGAACGAGTGCAGATGATGGATGATGCCGAAAGAACTTTGACCGACATTACCGATCCTGCAGCATGACGTCTCGAGTAGTTCGCCCGGCCTCGGCCGTCGAAGGGGATCTGACAATCCCGCCCGATAAATCCGTCGCTCATCGCACGGCTCTGCTCAGTGCGATTGCCGATGGCACGTCGCACATCCTCAACTATCCGCATTCGGCCGATCCCCGGACGACGCTTGCCTGCCTCGCCGCGCTGGGTGTCGATACGGAAGAAGATGAGGATATGCTGACGATTCACGGGCGCGGTCTTTACGGCCTGGAAGCACCGGATGCGCCGATCGACTGCGAGAATTCGGGCACAACCATGCGCCTTCTCGCGGGAATCCTCGCCGGGCAGGAGTTCGATTCAACATTGATTGGAGACGCTTCGCTGATGCAGCGCCCAATGGCGCGCATAGCAGCACCGCTCCGGTCGATGGGTGCGCGGGTTGACTTGAAGAGCGGCCTCCCTCCCATCACCATTCGCGGACGGCATCCACTGAAGCCGTTGACATATGAGATGCCCGTTGCGTCGGCACAGGTCAAATCATGCGTCCTGCTCGCCGGCCTCTATGCTGATGGTGAGACGACGCTCATCGAAACGCTTCCCTCGCGCGATCACACCGAACGAATGATGGGCCTGCCCATTTTTGATGAGGGTGACCGGCGGCACATCTCTGTTGAGGGTGGGATGCGCATCGAACCGCGCACGTGGGCCGTGCCTGGCGATGTCTCGGGCGCCGCCTTCTTCGTCGTTGCGGCCTCGATCCTTCCGAACTCGAGGCTCCTGCTGCGCGGTGTCGGTCTGAACCCGTCCAGGAGTGCGTTTCTCGATGTCCTTCAGGCGATGGGTGCAGACATCGTGATCAAGAATGAGCGTGAGCTGGGAGGCGAACCCATTGCCGATCTCCTTGTGCGATCGTCTGAACTGACGGGCGTTTCCATTGGAGGCAGCATCGTTCCGAACCTTATCGATGAGATTCCTGCCCTTGCCGTCGCGGCCGCCTATGCTGAAGGAAAGACGGAGCTCAGAGACGCCGAGGAGCTGAGGGTGAAGGAGAGCGACCGGATCCGATTACTCGTCGACAACCTCACCGCGCTCGGGTGTGATGTGGAGGAACTGGAGGATGGCTTCGTGATCAACGGCGGATCACCGATGCGGGGAACGCAAATCGACAGCCACGGAGATCATCGCATCGCCATGGCTATGGCAGTGGCAGCGCTGGCTGCGGAAGGTGACTCGGTCATCGACGACCCTGATTGCGCGTCCGTTTCCTTCCCCGGCTTCTGGAATGCACTCGATGCGGTAAGCGTGCAGGCAGGATAAGGAACATCAGCAGCGCTTATTCGGCTGATTTGTCGCGGCCGGGAATCCACAGATGCCGTCCGAGATCGACGTGTCCTTCGTCGGTGAACGTGACGCCTTCCGAGCGCAATCGCTCTTCCATCACGTGAGGCCCCTCAAAATGCCGCTTGCCCGTGAGCGCGCCTAAGCGGTTGACTACGCGATGAGCGGGTAGTCCGCTCGCAGCCGACTTGTTGAGCGCCCATCCGACGGCACGTGCCGACTGGCGTGTGCCGAGGTGCTCCGCGATGTGCCCGTAGGTCGTAACGCAGCCGAGTGGAATCTGCTCAACAACCATCCACACACGCGTGTAGAAGTCGCTTCCTGCGGGTTCTTCGGGTTCAGATATCCGTCTGTTCATCACATAGATCCCGTTGCAACGGGGCGAGGCTCGCCAGTCCGAATGCATCCGTCTTCACCTGAGGGACACATTGCCGATGTCGGGATGTACAACGCCCTTGCGCTTTCAAACACCTTTCCCTCCGTTCGATGGCGAGACCTCGTTATTCTGCCGGCTTGCTGTTGTTGCTACTCACGACCGTACTGATTTCCGGTTGCGGCCTTCTCTCCGGCGATTCCACTCGGATGGGAATGTCGGAGTTCTACAATCTGTACCTGCCGCTAATACGGACGATACCGCATCCCGATTCGACGGCTGCTGAGCCTGATGACAGGCTGAACGACGTCCGATTGCGCTGGTCCGTGAACCACACGAAGCGCGTCGGTCAGCGTGATTACGCGCCCTATGGGTTCACCTCATTCGCGACGCTCCTGGGCCGCGACCTGATCGAGCACAGCCTCGACCGCCAGCTAACGGGAGACCTGAGCCCGGATCTACAGGAGAGGTTGCAGGAAGAACAGCGCGAGCGTGCCGATGGGTCGATCGTCTTCGACGTGCACCTGTTCGTTCCTGCCGTTCGCGGATATGACATTTCTGACACTGCGCTTCGTGGTGCCGGTGCATCCGTCATACTAGAGGTCGGAGACGGCGAGCGCTATCGTCCGTCGAACATAGTCTCCGACCTGGTTGAGCACTATCAGATCGGCGCCGGGACGGCCCCTGTGTACCATCGATTGAACCAGGTTTACTTCCCGCGCGAGGTAGATGGCAGAGACATCCTGGATGATGTCGAGAGCATCCGCCTGATCGTTCGCATGAGCCGGGGCCCTTCGACGGAGCTCTGGTTCAGGTGGGAGGTGGATGGGTAGCAGATTGTTGATTTAGCGATCATCTTGCTGCGCGCAGTCATCGCTTTGCGGCTCGTGTCTCAACGGCCTGTGCCCAGGGTCAATTGTTCAACAGCCTTGAGGCATCTGGCCAAGCCTCGTCCTACCGGTAGGGCCAACGCACGATCAAGTAATGGCGATAGAACAATCAGCCCGCGAAACGGATCAGTGAAGGTCAGAAACCACGCGGTCGTGAGAATGCACATCCCGAGTGCGTGACAGGTCGAACCTTCAACTGCAAGAGGTTTTGATCGGTGAACGCGGGCGCGTACCAGCGCCCGTAGAGATGTATTGCGGACATTTCGCGGCATTACAATAGACCGTCCAACCATACGGCAAAGGGCCGCCCCGACGTATCGGAACGGCCCTCTACCAGCTTCACGCTACCGTAAACGGCACCTTCAACAGGTCACCCTTAACTTGGGGCGCCGGTATCGAGCGGCGGGTTGAACGTCGTCTCATGAACCGGTACCGGCCAGTAAGGACGGAAGTTATAGTTGATGGTCGCGTCGGTATCGAGGGTTTCGTCATCATCGCGATATACCCAGGCGCCCTCGCGGCCGCCACCCGGAGTAGAGATGCGGAGTCGGCGCGCGTCGTAGTAGGCAAGCCCGCGGGCCAGCAGTGCGACGCGTCGCTCACGACGGATGACCTCGAACTCCATATCGTCACCGGTCAGTGCATCGAGGCCGGCCCCCTGCATATCGCGCACGTCATTGACCAGGTCCGCAGCCTCACCGGCTTTGCCGAGCGCGAGTTTCGCTTCTGCAGCCATCAACATGTTCTCTTCAGCGGAAACGAGAAAGAAGCGGCTGGAGCCAACCACCGTCTCGAAGACCGGCTCTTGCCCAAGTGCAACCGTCGTGTGGTTGTTTCCGCGGGGGCTTGTGTAAGCCTGCTCGATAGGTACCAGACGAACGGCGGCATTTGGATGGTCCTCGCCTTCACGCTGGATGCGCTGATCACCCGGATAGTACTCCTGGACCTGCCGCATCGAAACGTAAGCCCAAGTCGGCCCCAGGCCGCCGGCACGGTATAGAACCGTCCCCGTGGCCGCGAAGTTCACCTGGTCAAAACGCCACTGGAACGTATTGGCGTTGGAGGTCAGTCCGTTCGCGGTCAGGCTTTCGATCTGCTGCCAGTCCGACTGCGTCATCTCATCACGATACTTACCGATCAGGATGTTGCGCGCCTTCATCGTGTTGGCAGCTTGGACCATCGACTCCGAGTTCGGCTTCGTACCGAAGAGATCCGGCGTCACGTTCTGTGCGACGGCGTCAAATCCAGCGGCGTTCTCGATGGCGAGATCGAACATCCGGTTTGACTCGGCCAGCATCTCACTGCTCGTGAGGTAGTCGCTGGAGGTCTCTCCATACGCATCCGAAACCACGCCTTGCTCATAAAGCAGGCCGATACGTGAGTATGCAAAACCTTTCCAGAAGTACGCCCACGCGCGGAAACCCTGTTTCTTCGCGTCGGAGTTAGTCTGGATGACGAGTTGATCGCTTTCGAGTGCTTCGAGAAGCAAGTTGGCCTCGTTGTTGGTCTTGTACGCGGCGCGCCACTCATATAGCAGCGACGGGTTCGGCTCCGTACGCGCATTGACGATGTCAATGATCTGATCCTGGACCGGGCCCCCTCGTGCATCAGGCGGCCGATGCGTCGCGCCGTCGCTATAGGTAATGAGGTCCGGGTTGACGAAGTCAACGAACCAGTAGTTACCAACGGCGCTCGGGATCTGGTCGCCCATGCCGTCATGGTACTGCGCGACAATCCACGGATAAAAACCACCGTCGTATAGAGCCGAGTGCACGCCCCTCGCCTGGCGGCGTACGCCTTCTTCGGACGTTAGGGCCTCCGGCGTCGGCGCGTTCGGGTTGCTGACGAGAAGATCGTCAGAGCACCCGGCCACCGTCACCAGCAGAGCGAGGGCCCAGAGTTGTAGTCGCTTCATAGTGATTATAGGGATTCGCATTAAAATGTCGTCGAAATTCCGATCGTGTACGTCCGGAACTGCGGGAACGAGTTGTAATCGAAGCCGCGTGTCAGGGAACTGGTACCACCCTGGTTCACTTCCGGATCGAAGCCGGAGTATTTCGTGAACGTCAGCAGGTTCTGGCCCGTGAACTGGACGCGGAAGTTGCGGACATCCACCGGCAGCACCGTCCGAAGCGCCGAGCCGAGGTCGTAGGAGACCGAAAGCTCACGCAGCTTGAGGAAGGAGCCGTCTTCGATGAAGTACTCGTTCTTCTGGCTCGTATTGTAGATCGAGTTGTAATACGCCGTCCAGGCGGCAGGCTCGTTAACCGCGTTGCCGTCGAGGTCGGTCGGCAGCACGATGTTGCCGTCGGGTCCGGGCTGCATGCCGCGGATGTCCACCGGCTCCGTCTGATCTGCATGCAGGTTGTACTGGTACATCCGCTGACGCGTGGCGTTGTAGATGTCCGGCCCCTGCACCCAGTCGAGCTGGAAGGCGATGTTCATGTGGCGGAAGAGCGTGAAGGCGTTTCGGAAGCCCAGGGTGAAGTCCGGAGCCGCGTTGCCGATGACCTCCTGGTTCGACCGGAAGAGAACGCGCTGCGTGTTGACATTTACGAGGTTGCCATCAACAACCGCGTAGAGATGCTCCTGGCCTTCGGGGACGTACCTCTGCCCGGTGACCGGGTTGATCTCGTCAACCGACTTTACGGCGTAGTATCCGAAGTGGGACCCGACGTCATACCCTTCCCGAAGGATGAAGGTTTGTCCGCTCTGGACGTTGATCACGACGTCTTCGCCATTCTGGATCGATGATACCTTGGAATCCTGCATGCCGAAGTTCAACTGGGCGTTCCAGGCAAACCGCGGCGTGTAGAACACGAGGCTCTCGATGCCGAGATCGATTCCACTTGACTCGATGGTGAACGCGTTCGTGCGTCGGGACGTGGAGCCCGTTGACGGCGCAACGCCGACGGGGTAGATCACGTCGTCACTCGATCGGGTCCAGCCGGTGACATTCACACCCAGCGTCGAGAAGAACGTCGTCCCCAGTCGGAAGCCGAGGTCGGCGCCGATTTCGCCTTCGGAGGAGCGCTCAACCGCCAGCAGCGGGTTAGGCAGCGTCGAGGGCGTGTAGAGCGTGCCGGCTCCACCGGTCGTTCCAATCGAGCCCTGGGTCAGTGTCACGATGCGGTCGTACGCGCCGGGCTGCGTGCCTGCCGATCCGTACGCCGCACGAAGCTTCAGCTCCGTCACAGTATTCCGGACGTTGTCCGACATGAACTCCACCGGGCGGAAGTAGACGGCTCCACGCGGGAAGAATTCAGCTTCCTCACCCTGCCGGAAAGCAGAAGAGTAGTCCTGGCGGACGCCGACCTCGAAGCCGCCGTAGTTACCGATGTCGAATTTCTGGTTTACCAGGAATCCGTAGGTAACGAAGCGGGTGCGCGATTCGTCTGAATCACGGTTGGAGATGGCGCGAATCGTCTCCAGCCCCGGAAGCGGGCTCAAGCCTGTTCCGCCGGCATAGACCCACTGATAGTTCGTCTGCCGCCATTCATAGGTGAACTGTGTGGTGGACGCAACATTCATCCCCACCGGGATACCCGTGCGAATGAACGCCGTCGCGTTCGACGTAATGTCAGAGTTCGACTCCTGAGTCCGGTCGATGAACCCTTGCGGCGTCAGAACCGGTCCTCGCCGCGACGCGGGGATGTCCTCGACGTTCTGCTGCGTGGTCGTGAACTCGTTATTGTAGTAGTCGATGCCCAGGGTGTAATTCAGGTCCAGGAAGTCGAACGGCTGGTACTGAACCTGCGTGTTCTGCAGAATCCGGACGAGCTCGCCGCCGCGATCGTTGATCTCTTTGTAGAACAGCGGACTGTTCGACGTCTGTCCGGCATGATGCTGCGCACGATACATGCCCGTCGTTTCATCAATCTGCTCGAGGTTGATATAGCGCGGGATCACGAGCGCCGAACCGATCTGCGAGTTGACACTGTTACCCTGCACCGACTCGCCGTGCGAGATCGAGTTAATCAGGTTGACACGCGCATCGACCCGGAAGTTGTCTGCCAGCTGTGAGCCGAGGTTCAACCGGAAAGTATTACGGTCGAAGCCGGTACCCAACTCCACGCCTTCATGCCGGACGATACCGACTGAGGCGAGGTAGGTCAGCTGGTCGCTACCACCGTTGACGGAGAGATTCGTCGTAAGGTTGGTAGCCGGCTGCATGATGGCGTTGATGTTGTTATAAAGCGGCAGTGCCTGACCATCGGCGCGAAACTCATTGTTAGTTATCGCACCGGCACCCACTTGCTGCTGCAGCTGCGGAAGGTTACCGTTTGCATCGTACACAAAGTCGATGATGTTGCCGTTATCGTCGACCGGGAACGAGTGCAGGTCGGCGTACTCTACGCCACCTCGATTGTAGTGACTCGCACCCATAGACGTGGAGAACGAGATGCGCGGCCGCCCCGCAACGCCCTGACGTGTGAAGAGCTGGATGACACCGTTGGCACCCTGCGCACCGTAAAGGCCGGCGGCGGCGGCACCTTTAACGACCTCTACGCGCTCGATATCGCTGAAGTCGATATCGGAGAGGCGGCTGACGCCGGAGAACTGCGTTCCCGAGTTGGTTGTGTGCGTCGTAATAGGTACACCATCGAGCAGAATAAGCGGGTTGGTGCTGCCCAACGTATTGACGCCGCGGAGGATGATCTGCGACGGGGCACCCGGCTGGGATCCCTGCGTGATCTGCGCGCCCGGAATCTTACCTGCCAGGGCACGGTCCAGCGACGGCGTCAATGCCGTCTCGAGGTCCTCCCCGGACACAGAAGCGACGTCGATGGCTACCCTACGCCGCGACGTGGCCGTTCCTGTACCTGTCACGACGACTTCATCGAGGTTGAGCAGGTCAGCGCCCAACTGGAAGTTGACCGTCTGGGTGCCGGCAGTGAGCGTAACGGCCTGTTGAGCCGTCGCGTAGCCGACGAATCGGGCGCTCATCTGAACGGTTCTTCCGTCGACAAGGCGCTCAGGCACGTTCAATGAATAATTTCCTTCAACATCCGTGGCCGTACCCATGTTGAGGGCCATAATGCTGACGGTGGCACCCGGAAGGGGTACGCCGTCTGTGTCGGTTACCTGACCGGTGATGGTTGCGCTTTGCGCCATCACGAACTGAGGTACCGACAGCATTAGAATGAGGACGGCGCTTAGCAGCGAGCTCCTATTCATAATGGTATCGATGGTGAGTGGTGAGGTGGGTGGGTTGAAATGGCCGCAGCCGAAACGCGCATGCCGTAGAGGTAGAAACTGCTACCGTCAAAGCATGGCCTCACGACAGGTTGAATTAAGACCGGCCCCGGCGCGGTCGGCAATCAGGGAAGTAAATCGGATACTGGATCCAATTCGAGCCTTCCTTACTGGTCCGAAGCTATGGCGAAGCACCGAATGGTCATTCGGATCTCGCTCCGGCTGACCATTTTGTTCGACGAGCCGTCTTAGATGCGGCTGAATCGTAACACCTGCGTCTCGCCCGTCACAGCTTCGATACGAATCATCTGTAACAACTCCTAAATGGTACGATCCGGACACCGAAGCGCACGAGTGCGGATCCGAACCTCCTTGATCTCTGATCGGCCACAAACACGAGAAGCCCCGGCCGACACAGAGTCGACCGGGGCTTATCTCTACCCGCTACTGGAGAGCGTGCTGATCAGCTTCCGTAACCTTCGTTCTGGGCGAGGTTCGGGTTGGCGTCGAGCTCGCGGCGCGGGATCGGATACACGAGACGAGGTGAATCCCAGGCGATTCCCTGAACCGTCTCCTGGTTCCGCTTCGCGTCGAAGATCCGATGGCCTTCGAAGGCGAGTTCCAGTCGCCGCTCGTGCATAACGTCGTCGATTGTGACGCTTGAGACCGGATCGAGGCCGGCGCGTTCACGAATCGCGTTGACATCGTCGACAGGATCTGCACCGATCGAGGTGCCACCGCGGAGGTTCGCTTCGGCACGTGTCAGGTACATCTCGGCGAGCCGGATGACCGGAATGTTGACGTTGCCCGACGCGCCCTGAATCCACTTCTCCGAGCGTAGAACGCCCTCATTGTCAACGTAGATAAGATCGGCACGCGCGTCTCCTTCCTCGTAGCGGTCCATGTGCTGGTCCGTCATCTCGATATCGCCACGGCCCGGGCCCGGATCGATGTTTCCATAGAACTCGTTCAGGCTGTTCGCGCCGTCCTGCGGTGACACCTGGATGGCGAAAACGTACTCGGGGCCGTCCGTCTGGTTGTTGAAGGCCGCGGCGTAGGTCGGGGCCAGCGAATAACCGCTTTCCTCGATTACGCGGCTCGCTTCAGTCGCGGCATCATCCCAGCGGCGCTGGTCGAGATACACGCGGGCCAGCACGGCGCTGGCCGTCCAGGTTTCAGCCAAGGCACCGTTATCCGCGGGTAAAAGACTCTTTGCGGCGGTCATGTCATCGATAATCTGGGCGTACACTTCCGCTACCGTGTTCCGAGGAAGACGAGCTTCATCGGTGATGTCACGCGTGGGCTCGGTGACGATCGGCACGCCGAGGTTTGAGTTCGGATCGCCGTCATGCCAGGC